>NZ_CP116346.1:3010000-3255000 GCF_030254645.1 Paucibacter sediminis | reverse complement strand
AGCAGGCGGAACTGCTTGATCTGCTCCACGCGGGCGAACTGCTTGTTGACCTTGTCGATCTCGCCCTGCACCAGCTCGCGCACCGCCGGCGCGCGGGTCAGGCTGGCGTAGTTGGAGAAGGGCACGTCGCGGTCCTGGGCGAACTTCTCGACGTTCTCCTGGTCGATCATGATCAGCACGCTGAGATAGGGGCGCTTGTCACCGATCACCACCGCGTCGGTGATGTAGGGCGAGAACTTCAGCTCGTTCTCCCATTCGCTGGGCGTGATGTTCTTGCCGCCGGCGGTGATGATGATGTCCTTCATGCGGTCGGTGATGCGGAAGAAGCCCTGCACATCCACCGTGCCCACGTCGCCGGTATGCAGCCAGCCGTCCTTGTCTATCGTTTCGGCGGTCTTCTCGGGCTGGTTCAGATAGCCCATGAAGACATTCGGGCCGCGCATCAGCAGCTCCTGGGTGTGCGGGTCCAGCCTGACCTCCACGCCATCGGCCGCCACACCGATGGTGCCCGGCCGCATCGCGTCGGGCCGCATGATGGTGCCCAGCGCACAGGACTCCGTCTGGGCCCAGCCCTCCAGCATCGGCACGCCCAGCGCGAGATACCAGCGGATCAGCTCCGGCGAGATCGGCGCCGCGCCGGTCAGCAGGGCCCGGCAGCGATGGATGCCCAGCATCTTGCGCACATTGTCCAGGGCCAGCAGGCGTGCCAGCCGGAACTTCAGCCGCAGGCCCACCGGCACGGCCCGCCCGGCCAGCACCAGCTCGGCCACGCGCGTGCCCACGCCCAGGCCCCAGGCATACACGGCCTGCTGCAGCGGCGAGGCCTCCTTGATCGCAATCGCGACGCCCGAATAGAACTTCTCCCACACCCGCGGCACGGCGAAGAACAGGGTGGGCGCGATCTCGCGCACGTTCTCGGCCACGGTGGCCGGGTTCTCCACGAAGTTCAGCACCGCGCCGGCGTACAGCGAGGCATAGGCACCCACCATGCGTTCGGCGATATGGCACAGCGGCAGAAAGCACATGCGCTCGTCGCGCCCGTCCTGTGGCAGGCCACGCACCGCCATGCGCATGCTGTAGACCAGGCCCGCATGGCTGTGCATGGCGCCCTTGGGTTTGCCGGTGGTGCCCGAGGTGTAGACCAGGATGGCCAGATCGCCGCCTTGGCGCGAGGCCAGGCGCTCGGCAAAGAGTGGCGCATGCCCGGCATCGTGGGCCCGCCCCAGTTCGCGCAGCGCCGCCAGGCTCATCACCATCGGATCGGCAAAGCGCTGCAGCCCGGCCATGTCGAAGACGATGATGTGGCGCAGCAGCGGCAACTCGGCGCGCACCTCCAGGGCCTTGTCGAGTTGCTCCTCGTCCTCCACGAACAGCAGCGTGGTCGACGAGTCGGCGCACAGATAATGCACCTGGCTGGCCGCATCGGTGGGGTAGATACCGTTGGTGACGCCACCGGCCGTCTGAATGCCCAGGTCGGCCAGCAGCCAGGGCAGCACCGTGTTGGCCAGGATGGAAGCGCAATCGCCCGGCTTGAAGCCCAGCGCCGCCAGCCCCATCGCGATCTCGCGCACCGCCACGCCGGTCTGCGCCCAGCTCCAGGCCGTCCACAGGCCAAGCTTCTTCTCGCGCAGAAACACCTGCGCGCCACGCTCGGCACAGGCATGCCAGAACACCTGCGGCAGGGTCTCGCCCGCCACCGACACCGGTTGGCGATCCACCGGCTGCAATGCGTCCCAGAGATTGCTCATGCTCGCTCGCCCCTAGCGCCAGGTTTTCTTCTTCTTCCAGCGCCGCTCGCCGCGCGCGCCGCTTTCCTTCATGCCGAGGTAGAACTCCTTGATGTCGTCCTTCTCGCGCAGGCGTTCACAAGCATCCTCCATCACGATGCGGCCGTTCTCCAGCACATAGCCGTAATCGGCCGCGTTCAGCGCCATATTGGCGTTCTGTTCCACCAGCAGCACGGTGGTGCCGCGCTCGCGGTTGATGCGCACCACGATCTCAAAGATCTCCTTGGTGAGCTTGGGCGAGAGGCCCAGGCTGGGCTCGTCCAGCAGGATCAGCTGAGGCCTGGCCATCAGCGCGCGCGAGATCGCCAGCATCTGCTGCTGGCCGCCCGAGAGCAGTCCGGCCGGCTGCGCCATGCGCTCGCGCAGGATGGCGAAGTAGCCGAACACCGCCTCCAGATCACGCGCCACGCCGTCGCGGTCGCTGCGCGTGTAGGCGCCCATCAGCAGGTTGTCGCGCACGCTCAGCAGCGGAAACACCTCGCGGCCCTCGGGCACATGGCTGAGGCCGGCGCGCACGATGGCCGCCGGGTCCTGCGCCGTGATGTCGCGGCCCAGGAAGCTGATGCTGCCCTTGCGCGGATCGAGGATGCCCGAGATGGTCTTCAGAATCGTGCTCTTGCCCGCGCCATTGGGCCCCAGCACGGTGGCGATCTCGCCCGTGCGCACCTGCAGGCTCACGCCGCGTATCGCCTTGATGGGGCCGTAGGCGCTCTCCACATTGGCAAGCGTGAGGATGGGCGCGGCGCTCGTGCCGATCATGGCCGGGGCCTCCGCAGCGAGCTGGCATCGTCGGCGCTGCCCAGATAGGCCTCGGCCACCCCCGGGTGCGCCTGCACCTCGGCCGGCGTGCCCAGCGCCAGCACCTCGCCCTGGTTCATCGCCAGCACGCGGTCCGAGACCTTGGAGACCAGGCTCATGTCGTGCTCCACCATCAGCACCGTGATGCCCAGATCGCGCTGGATGTCCTCGATCCAGAACGCCATGTCGCCGGTCTCCTCCACGTTCAGGCCCGAGGAGGGCTCGTCCAGCAGCAGCAGCTCGGGCTCGGTGGCCAGCGCGCGCGCCAGCTCCACCACCTTGCGCACCCCATAGGGCAGGCCCGCCACCAGGGTGTCGCGGTAATGCTGCAGGTCCAGGAAGTCGATCACCTCCTCCACCTTGCGGCGCGTCTGCCGCTCGGCCTCGCGCACGCGCGCGGTGAACAGCCATTCGCGCCAGAGGCTGCGGCGGTGGTGCACATGGCGGCCGATCAGGAGGTTCTGCAGCACGGTGGCATGCTCGAACAGCTCAATGTTCTGGAAGGTGCGCGCAATGCCCAGGCGCGCCACCCGATGCGGCGCCACCTGGGTCAAGACCTGACCCTTGTAGCGGATCTCACCGCTGCTGGGCTGGTAGATGCGGCTGATCAGGTTGAAGACCGTGGTCTTGCCGGCACCATTCGGGCCGATCAGCGTGAACACCTCGCCGCGCCGCAGCTCGAAGCTGACCTGGTTGACCGCCAGCACGCCGCCAAAGCGCAGGCTCAGCGCGTGCGCGGCGAGCAGGATGTCGGGTTCGGTGCCCAGGCTCATTTCAGCCGGTCCGATTTCTGGAAGGCCTTCTGGCGCTTGAACAGGCCGCGGCGGTAGAAGGGGAACAGCTGCAGCCAGGTGCGCGCCTTCAGCCAGCGCCCGTACAGGCCCAGGGGCTCGAAGAGCACGAAGCCGATCAGCACCAGGCCGTACACCGCCGCCTGCAGGCCCGGTGCCTCGCCGATGGCGGCGGGCAGGCCGTCCTTCAGCAGGGCGATCAGCTGCGGCATCGTGATCAGGAAGATCGCGCCCAGAAACGCGCCATGCACCGAGCCCACGCCGCCGATCACGATCATCAGGAGCAGGTCGATGCTCTGCAGGATGTTGAACTGGTCGGGCGAGAGAAAGCGGATCTTGTGCGCATACAGCGCCCCGCCCACCCCTGCCAGCGCCGCCGAGATCGCGAACGAGAGCGTCTTGTAATAGGCCAGGTGGATGCCCATGCTCTGCGCCGAGATCTCGGAATCGCGGATCGCCACGAAGGCGCGCCCGGTGGGCGAGCGCAGCAGGTTCAGCACCCCCAGGGTGCAGGCCACGGCCAGCAGCAGGCACACGAAGTAGAAGGACGCATCGGTATCGGCGGCCCAGCGCCAGCCACCCAGCTCGAGCTGCAGCGCCCCCACCATCTTGCCGGCATTGCCACCGGTGACGCTCTCCCAGCGCGCCAGCACCTCCTCGACGATGAAGCCGAAGGACAGCGTCGCGATGCCCAGGTAGATGCCCTTCACGCGCAGCGCCGGCAGGCCCACCACCGCCCCCACCGCGGCGGACAGCAGGGCCGCCATCGCGATCGACAGCGGAAAGGGCCAACCCTGCGCCGCCAGCACCGCCTGCGTGTAGGCGCCCACACCCAGAAAGGCCGCGTGCCCCATCGAGAACAGGCCCGTGAAGCCGGCCAGCAGCATCAGCCCCAGCCCGACGATGCCGTAGATCAGGATGAAGGTGAGCTGGGCCAGCCAATAGTCGTCCACGCCCCAGGGCGCCGCCAGCAGGGCCAGCAGGAGCAGGCCGTACCAGAAGCGCTGGCCGCCATGTTTGAACAGGTCGATGTCCTGGTCGTAGCTGGTCTTGAAAACGAAGCGCATCGCTGCCGGGCCCCTAGACCTTTTTGCGCAGCTGGTCGCCGAACAGGCCGTTGGGCCTGGCCATCAGCATCAGCAGCACCACCGCATAGGGCGTCACATCCTTGAAGCCCTCGGGCAGATAGAAACCCGCCAGCGCCTCCACCACGCCGATCACCAGGCCGCCGACGATGGCACCGGGCAGGCTGCCGAAGCCCCCCACCACCGCGGCCGGAAAGGCCTTCAGCCCGATCAGGCCCATATTGGCATGCACAAAGGTGATGGGCGCCAGCAGCAGGCCGGCGATCGCCGCCACCGCCGAGGCCAGGCCCCACACCAGGCTGTTGAGCCGGCGCACCGGGATGCCCATGTAGTAGGCGGCGATCTGGTTCTGCGAGGCGGCCTGCATCGCGATGCCCACCTTGCTGCGCTTGAACAGCAGGTAGAGGCCGGCGCACAGCAGCGCCGTCACGGCAATGATCACCAGTTGCTCCACCGCCAGCACCAGCCCGCCCAACTGCAGCAGCTCACCGCGGTAGGGCAGCTCCAGCGCATGGGTCTCGGTGCCGATGCCGGGAATCATGGTGATGGCGCCGCGCGCCACATAGCCCAGGCCCAACGTCAGCATGACGATGGAAAACGCCGGCTGGCCCAGGATGGGGCTGATCACCAGACGCTCCAGCGCCAGCCCGAACAGCGCCATCGCCGCGATCACCGCCGGCACCGCCGCCCAGGCGGGCAGGCCCAGGCCCGACAGCAAGGCCAGCCCCAGAAAGGCGCCCAGCATCATCAGATCGCCCTGCGCGAAGCTGACCGTCTCGGTGGCCTTGTAGATGAGCACGAAGCCCAGTGCGATCAGGCCGTAAATGCAACCCTGGGCCACGCCGCCGACCAGCACTTGCAAGACCTGCATCGAGGCACTGTCTCCACCTTGTTGTGGCCGTAGTTTTAACTAGGCTTTGCGGGCCTGTATGCCCGAGGAAACCCGTGCGCCTGTCGCCCCCGAAGCGGACAAAAGCCGGACATGAAAAAACCCGCCGGAGCTCGCGCTCGGGCGGGTCTGGCGCGCCGTGCGGCCGCCTATTCTTCCTGGAAGGCTTCCTCGCGCTTGCTCTTGATCGAGGGCAGCATCACGATCACCACCAGCAGCAGGGCCGCCACCAGCAGGCCGGCCGACAGCGGCCGCGTGAAGAAGGTGCCCCAGTCGCCGCGCGACAGCAGCAGCGCGCGGCGCAGGTTCTCTTCCATCATGGGCCCGAGAATGAAGCCCAGCAGCAGCGGCGCCGGCTCGCAGCTCAGCTTGTAGAACACATAGCCCACCACCGCAAAGGCCGCCGTCATGTAGACGTCGAAGGCGTTGTTGTTGAGCGAGTAGGTGCCGATGCAGCAGAAGGTCACGATGGCCGGGAACAGGAAGCGGTAAGGCACCGTCAGCAACTTGATCCAGATGCCGATCAGCGGCAGGTTCAGCACGATCAGCATCAGATTGCCCACCCACATCGAGGCGATCAGGCCCCAGAACAGCTCGGGGTTGCTGGTCATCACCTGCGGGCCGGGCTGAATGCCCTTGATGGTCATCGCACCCACCATCAGCGCCATCACCGCATTGGGCGGGATGCCCAGGGTCAGCATCGGGATGAAGCTGGTCTGCGCGCCGGCGTTGTTGGCCGACTCAGGCCCGGCCACACCCTGGATGGCGCCCTTGCCGAAGGGCACGCGCGGGTTGCGCACGGCCTTCTTCTCCAGCGTGTAGGAGGCGAACGAGGCCAGCAGCGCGCCGCCGCCCGGCAGCACGCCGAGGATGGAACCCAGCGCGGTGCCGCGCAGCACCGAGGGCCAGGCTTCCTTGAAATCCTCCTTGGTGGGCCACAGGCCCTTCACATCCTTGGTGAAGACCTCGCGATGCTCGGCCGGCTGGCCCAGGTTGGCGATGATCTCGCCGAAGCCGAACACGCCCATCGCGATCACGACGAAGCCGATGCCGTCGGTGAGCTCGGGGATGTCGAAGGAGAAGCGCGGCGTGCCCGAGATCACATCGGTGTTGATCTGGCCCAGCAGCAGGCCCAGCAGAATCATCGAGATCGCCTTGATCAGCGAACCCGAGGCCAGCACCACCGCGCCGATCAGGCCCAGCACCATCAGCGAGAAATACTCGGCCGGGCCGAACTTGAAGGCCAGCTCGGTGAGCGGCGGCGCAAAGGCCGCGATGATCACCGTGCCCACGCAACCGGCGAAGAAGGAACCCAGGCCGGCCGCCGCCAGCGCCGCACCGGCACGCCCCTGACGCGCCATCTGGTAGCCGTCGATCGCGGTCACCACCGAGCTCGACTCGCCCGGCACATTAATCAGGATGGCAGTGGTGGAGCCGCCGTACTGCGCGCCGTAATAGATGCCCGCCAGCATGATCAGCGCGGGCGTCGCATCCAGCGCGTAGATCGAGGGCAGCAGCATCGCGATGGTGGCCACCGGGCCCAGGCCTGGCAGCACGCCGATCAGGGTGCCCAGCAGCGCACCGCCCAGGCAGTACAGCAGGTTTTGGACCGTCAGGGCGGTATGAAAGCCCAGCGCCAGATTGCTCAAGAGATCCATGGCGCGCTCCTCAGTTGACCAGGAAGGTGGGCCACACGGGGATCACCAGTTTCAAACCCCAGATAAAGACGACCCAGCTGCCTATCGTCAGGATCACGCTGTTGAGCAGCGCATCCTTCCAGTGGAACTCGTCACCGGCCAGGGCCGACACGAAGATCAGCAGCGGCAGCGTCGCCACCAGGCCCAGCTTGGGCAGCGCCAAGCCGAACATCAGGATCGCGCCGACGATCAGCAGCAGCGGCTTCCAGGCAATGCTGCCGATCGGATCGCCACCGGCCGATTCGATCGTCAAGGCCTTGAACAGCACCAGCGCGCCCAGCAGGGCCAGCAGCACCCCCAGGCCGAAGGGGAAGTAACCGGGGCCGGGGCGGGCCGAGGAGCCAAAGCTGTATTCGGTGGACCCCCAGGCGAAGGCAATGCCCACCAGCAAGAACATCAGCCCCGACCAGAAGTCTCTCTGGCTCTTGATCTTCATAGCGAATCCTCGCGTCGATATCTTTGACGCGCGATTCTAGGCAGCGGGGGTGCCCCGCCCTGTGTGGTTTCCACGTAAGGAGAAACAGCCTGTCAGCCTTCCTATTAGCCTTCCCACTGCGGGGTGCTGCGCAGCACCTCGTCCAGCGTGGTCATGCCCTCGGCCACCTTCATCGCACCGGCCAGGCGCAGCGGGCGCAGGCCCTCCTGCACCGCCACCCGGCGCATCGCCGAGGTGTCGGTGACCGGATGCAGATGCGCTTTCACCCCCTCGCTGAGGGTCAGCAGCTCGTACAGGCCGGCGCGGCCGCGGAATCCGGTGTTGCGGCATTCCAGGCAGCCCACCGGCTGGTAGGGTTTGACGCCGCCATTCATGCGCCAATGCTTGAGCATGTCGTTGAGGCTGTCGCGCGTCACCGCCGGATCGGGCTTCTTGCAATGCACGCACAGGGTGCGCACCAGGCGCTGCGCCAGCACGCCGATCACGGTGGCATTGATCAGGTAGCTGGGCACGCCCAGGTCGGTGAGGCGGGTGATGGCCGAGACGGCATCGTTGGTGTGCAGGGTGCTGAACACCAGGTGGCCGGTCAGCGAGGCCTGGATCGCCATCTCGGCCGTCTCCAGATCGCGGATCTCGCCCACCATGATGATGTCCGGGTCCTGCCGCATCAGCGCACGCAGGCCCTCGGCAAAGCCGAAGTCCAGCGCCGTCTGTACCTGGGTCTGGTTGAAGGCCGGCTCGATCATCTCGATCGGGTCCTCCACGGTGCAGACGTTCACCTCCTCGGTGGCCAGGCGCTTGAGCGTCGAGTACAGGGTGCTGGTCTTGCCGCTGCCGGTCGGGCCGGTCACCAGGATGATGCCGTGGGGCTGGGCGGTGAGGCGGTTCCAGCGCTCCGCGTCGTGGGCGGTGAAGCCGAGCTGGTCGAGGTCCTTGACGGCGGTATCGGGGTCGAAGATGCGCATCACCATCTTCTCGCCGAAGGCGGTGGGCAGGGTCGAGAGCCGCATTTCCACTTCGTCGCCGGCGGGGTTGCGCGTCTTGATACGGCCATCCAGCGGGCGGCGGCGCTCCACCACGTCCATGCGGCCCAGCAGCTTGATGCGCGAGGTCATCGCGCTCATCACCGAGGGCGGCAGCTGGTAGACGGTGTGCAGCACGCCGTCGATGCGAAAGCGGATCACGCCCATCTCGCGGCGCGGCTCGAGGTGGATATCGCTGGCGCGCTGGTCGAAGGCGTATTGCCACAGCCAGTCCACCACCTGCACCACGCCCTGGTCATTGGCATCCAGCTGCTTGTTGCTGCGGCCCAGCTCCACCAGCTGCTCGAAGCTGGAGACCTGGGTGACCTCGCCGGTCTTGGTGGCGGCACGCACCGAGCGCGCCAGCGTGAAGAACTCGGTGGTGTAGCGCGCGATCTCCAGCGGGCTGGCGATCACCAGCTTGATGCTCTTGCGCGTGTGCGATTCGATCTGCGCCACCCAGGCGGTGTCGAAGGGTTCGGAGGTGGCGATGGTCACGTCCGTCAGGCCCACCATCACCGGCAGGCAGCGCTTGGCCTCGGCATAGCCCACCGACATCACATCGGCGATGCGGCCCACGTCCACCTTGAGCGGGTCGATGCGCAGATAGGGCAGCTTCAGGTGCGTGGCCAGCCACTCGGAGAGGGCATCCACATCCAGCGGCTTGCCATTGGCCACCCGCGTCAGCCCCGCATGGCCCAGGCGCACCAGCGGATGCAGGGAGCTGTCGCCCGCCGCGAAGCGCTGCTCGGTGCGCAGCACCTGGGCCTCGTCGATCACGCCGTCCTCGCGCAGCCAGTGCAGCAGCTTGCGCCACTCCAGACGCCCGGCCGGCGGGGCCGCCGCAGCGCCCGTGGCGGCCGGGCCGGCCGGGACCGAGTCGCTGCCGCTCTTGCTGCTGGTGTGCTTGCTGCTGTTCATGTCTGGGGCTCGGCCACGAGCTGGTTGATGATGGACAGGGGCAGCGGCCTCACCAGGCGCAGCCATTTGCGCGCCGGCAAGTCGTACTGCGACTCGATGGTAGCCGCTCGGCGCTCGAGTTCCTCGCGCTCCGGCACCTGCACGCCGCGCGCCGCCACCACGATGGTATTGCCCTCCTTGGTGGGCGCCAGGCTCCACACCTGGTTGCTGCCGAACACCTTGGCAATGCGCGCCGCGCTGCGCGCAAAGCTGGCATCGCGGCCGAACAGGTTCACCGTCATCAGCCCGCCGTCGGCCAGCAGGCCGCGGCAATGCGCGTAGAAGGCCTCGTCGTCCAGCACCGGCGAGGCGGCGTCGTGGTCGTAGAGATCCACATTCAGCACCTGCACGGTCTGCAGGCGCTCAGGCTCGGTCACCCAGCGCGCGGCGTCCTCGTTGTAGACGGTCAGGCGCGCGTCGTCCTCGGGCAGGTGGAACCAGGCGCGGCAGGCCGAGATCACCGTCGGGTTGATCTCCACCGCGCTGGTGCGCATGCGCAGCACCTTGTGGCAGAAGCGCGTGATCGCGGCGGCGCCCAGGCCCAGCTGCACCGCATGGCCCTGGCGCAGCTCGGCGCTGTCGCGCCACAGCATCCAGGCCATCATGCGCTGCACATATTCCAGCTCCAGGGCCTGGGGCTTGCGGATGCGCATGGCGCCCTGCACCCAGATGCTGTCCAGGTGCAGAAAGCGTACGCCGTCGAATTCGCTCAGCGTGGCCGGCGTCCAGGTGCGGGCGCTCTTGCCCGTCTTCAGCTTGCCGCTCATTGCTTGGCCACCCATTCGCGCACCGCGGCCAGCATCGCGTCGAGCCGGCGGCGGTCGAGCAGCCGGCCCTGCGTGACGACGGCCTCGATCTGGCGCGTCGCCGCGATGTCGGCCAGCGGATTGGCGCGCAGTACGACGATGTCGGCCACCTTGCCGGCGGCCAGCGCACCATGCTGTTCGAGTTTGCCGAGAAAGCGCGGCCCGGCGATCAGCGACGACGCCAGCGCCTGCTGCGGCGTCAGGCCGTTCTTCACATAAAGGGCCAGCTCGTCGTGCAGCGCCTGGCCCGGGTAGTCGAAGGAGTTCAGGAAGCCGGCGTCGGTGCCGGCGACGATGGCCACACCCTCCTGCGCCAGCAGCGGCAGCAGCGCGGCCGCCTTCTCGTAGTTGGCATGCCGGTAGGCAATTGCCTCGGGGCCGTCCAGCGCCGCGCGCTTGACGCGCCAGTCGTAGGTCTGGCGCAGCTTCGGGCCGATGTACTGCAGGTAGCTGTCGCGCGCGTGGTCGTCCTCGTCCAGATAGGCGGTGATGCGGATCACCGACAGCGTCGGCACGACGGCCGTGCCGCGCGCGGCCAGGCGGCGGAAGGCGGCGCGCGCGGTCGCCTCGTCGAACGTGGCCAGGCTCTGCTCGGCCGCCGCGCGGCCGGTGATCGCGCCGCTGACGACCTGGGCCGTCAGCTCGGCCTCGCGCGGCGTGGCCGCGCGCAGCAGGTAGGGCATGTGCTCGACCGTGCCCAGGCCCGCCTCCGCCGCCTGGTCCAGCGTCACCTGCGCATGCAGGTGGGCCGAGCTCGGCAGGCCGCGCGCCCTCGCCTGGCGCAGCGCGTCGAGGTAGATGTCGGCGCGCATCGTGTTCTCGGTGATCTTGACGAAGTCGGCCTTGGCCGCCTTCAGCCGGTCCAGCGCCTGGCCCACCTCTTCGGGCGTGCCCACCTCCTGCGTGCCCTTCCAGAGCGGCTTGTAGCCCTCGAGCTTGGCGCCCGAGGCCAGGATCGTCGGCCCCAGCAGCGTCCTGGCGGCGATCTCGTCGCGCCACTGCAGCACGGTGTCGCTGAGGTCGCCGGCGCAGTCGCGCACGGTCGTGATGCCATGGGCCAGGTACAGGGGCAGCAGCTGCTTGTTCTCGTCGATCAGCTCGGTGCCACCGCCGAAATGCACATGGTTGTCCCACAGCCCGGGAATCAGGTAGCGCCCCTTCAGGCTCAGCGTGCGGCCTGCCTTGTAGGCGCCGAGCCGGCGCTGGTCGACGACGGCGACGATGCGGTCGCCGCGCGTGACCACCGCCTGGCCCCGCAGCAGGCGGCCGCCCGCCACGTCGACGACGGTGGCGTCGCGCAGGACCAGGTCGACCTTCTGCGGCGCGGCGCCGGCCTGCCCCGCCCAGGCCGCCAGCGCGGCCACCAGCAATTTCTTCATCGGCAACATCTCGGAACTACTTTCTCAGTCGCCCAGCGCGCGCCAGGCCTTCAGCTTGTCATCGTAGGCCATCGTGTAGGCCGGGCTCGACGAGGGCAGGTTCAACACGCGCCAGCGTGCGCGGCTCGCCCCCAGCTGACGCAGCCCCAAACGCGCGGCCGTGCCGCCATTGAAGCCAATCGTCTCGAGCCGCGGCAGCTCGGCCAGCAAGGCGCTCAGGTCGCTGGTCCGCGGCTCGCGGATGCTGCTGTCGAGGCTGCCCTCGCGCTCGGTCTCGGTGATCACGTCCCACAGCGCGACCTGGCGCGCGCGCAGCCGCTCGAGCCGCGCCGCGTAGGCCAGGCCGGCCAGATCCTCGCCCAGCACGTCACCGAGCAGGCGCCAGAACTGGTTGCGTGGGTGGCCGTAATACTGCTGCGCCTGCAACGAGGCGACACTGGGGAAGCTGCCCAGCAGCAGCAGGCGCGCCGACGGCGTCCAGATAGGGGCCAAACCCACTAGACGCGGGCCCTCGCCTGCCCGTGCAATCGGAGCCAGCGTCTCATTTCTTTCAAAGGGAGTTTTCTGCAAATGAATACCGCCGCAAATACCGAAGCCATCTGGCATTTTCTCAGCACCCAGGGGGCCGACTTCGGGCTCAAGATCCTGGCGGCCCTGGCCGCCTGGGTGGTGGGCCGCTGGCTGATCAATCTGCTGGTGCGCGTCTTCACGGCCGCGCTGGAGCGCGGCAAGCGCATCGACTCCACGCTCTCCACCTATCTGCGCTCCATCCTCACGGTGCTCCTGAACATCGTGCTGGTGCTGGCGATCCTGGACATCTTCGGCATCCAGACCACCTCGTTTGCCGCCCTGCTGGCCGGCGCGGGCCTGGCGATCGGCACCGCCTGGGGCGGCCTGCTGACCCATTTCGCCGCCGGCGTCTTCATGCAGGTGCTGCGCCCCTTCAAGGTGGGCGACTTCGTGCAGGTGGGCGGCGTGGTCGGCACCGTCACCGAGATCGGCCTGTTCGGCACCACCGTGACCACGCCGGACAATGTGCAGACCATCGTCGGCAACAACAAGATCTTCTCGGACACGATCCAGAACTTCTCCACCCTGCCGCATCGCCGCGTCGATTGCGTGGCCAAGGTGGCCAACTCGGTGGACCCGCTGGACGCGATCGCGCGCCTGCGCAGCGCCGTGGCCGCGATCCCGAACGTCAAGGCCACACCGGCCCCCGACATCGAGATCATGAGCTTCACCCCCGAGGGCCCGCTGCTGTGCGTGCGCCCCTACGCCCACACCGACCACTACTGGCAGGTCTACTTCGACACCCACAAGGCGGTGGTGGCGACCTTTGGCGCGGCCGGCTATCCGGTGCCGGAGACGCCGATCACGCCGCGGAATCGCTAAGGCAGGCGCGCTAGGTCAGACGCGGCAAGGCCGCGCGCACATTCGCGCTGGTGATGGCCGCGGTCTGGGCCGGCGTCCAGCCGCGCAGCGCCGCCAGGCTCTGCGCAATGCGCGGCAGCTCGGCCGGCTCGTTGCGTGCGCTATCGCCGGCGGCGCGTTGCTCGATCGTCTTGTAGAGCCAATGCGGCGGGATGTCCGGTGCATCGGTTTCCAGCACCAGGGCCTGCTCGGACAGCTCGGCCGCCAAGCGGCGGATCTGCAGGGAGCGATCAAAGGTCAGCGTGCCGCCAAAGCCCAGCTTGAAGCACAGTTCGACAAAGGCCGCCGCCTGCTGGGCGCTGCCGTTGAACGCATGGGCAATGCCGCCGCGCACGCCAACGCGTCGCAGGCCGGCCAACAGCTGATCGGCGCTGCGCCGCACATGCAGAATGACCGGCAGCTCGAAGCGCCGCGCCAGCTTCAACTGCTCCAGATAGAAATGCTGCTGGCGCTGGACGTCGATGCCGGGCACAAAGAAGTCCAGCCCGATCTCGCCCACCGCCACCAGGCGAGGGTCGCCATGATGCTGCTCCAGCGCCTCGGCCAACAGGGCCAGGTCTTGCTCGCCGGCCCGCATCACATACAGGGGATGGATGCCCAGCGCGTAGACATAGTCGTGCTGGTGGGCAAGGTCGCGCACGCTCTCGAAGTTCGCGGCCGCTACGGCCGGAATCACGATCTGCGCCACGCCCGCCGCCCTTGCGCGCGCCACCACCGCCTCACGATCCGCGTCGAACTCCGGCGCGTCCAGATGGCAGTGGCTGTCGATCCACACTAGCGGAACACCACCGTGCGATTGCCATTCATCAGCACGCGGTGCTCGGCATGCCATTGGATCGCGCGGGCCAGGGTCACGCATTCCACGTCGCGGCCGATCGCCACCAATTGCTCGGGCGGCATGCTGTGGTCGATGCGCGCCACCTCCTGCTCGATGATGGGGCCCTCGTCCAGGTGCGAGGTGACGTAATGGGCGGTGGCGCCGATCAGCTTGACGCCGCGCTCATGCGCCTGGTGATAGGGCTTGGCGCCCTTGAAGCTGGGCAGGAA
Source organism: Paucibacter sediminis (assembly GCF_030254645.1). NCBI lineage: Bacteria > Pseudomonadati > Pseudomonadota > Betaproteobacteria > Burkholderiales > Sphaerotilaceae > Roseateles > Paucibacter sediminis. Next base: position 3,240,872 of record NZ_CP116346.1, on the reverse strand, counting down.
GCTGTGGTGGATGTTGATGGCCCGGCCCGAGAGGTACTCGCACAGCGCGGGCGAGAGGATCTGCATATAGCGCGCCAGCACCACCAGGTCGATGCGGTTCTCCTCGATCACCTCGCGGATCTTGCGCTCCTGGGCCTGCTTCTGCTCCTCGCTGGCGTTGAGCAGCGGGAAGTGGTGAAACGGGATGTTGTGCGAGGCCGCGAGTTGGTAGAAGTCGCGGTGGTTGGAGACGATGGCCGGGATCTCGATCGGCAGATGGTTGGTCTGCACGCGGAACAGCAGGTCGTTGAGGCAATGGCCCAGCTTGGAGACCAGCAGCAGCACGCGCGTCTTGGCGGCGCTGGCCACCAGCTCCCAGTCCATCTGCAGGCGCTCGGCATGGCCGGCAAAGGCCTGGCGCAGCGCCTGGGCCTCCACCGGGCGGGCGCATTCGAACTCGATGCGCATGAAGAAGCGCTGGTGCGCCGCGTCGCCATGCTGGGCCGAGGTGAGGATGTTGCCGCCCTGCTCCAGCAGAAAGCCGGTGACGGTGTGCACGATGCCGGGCTGGTCGGGGCAGCTGAGCTTGAGGATGAAGCGGGTGGTCATGCGCGGATGCTACTGCAGCGCCGCGGTGGCAAGCCCGCCGGCCAGGTTCAAACGGGTTTCACATTGGGCCGCCAGGCCCTGGTCGTGGGTCACCATCACAAAGGCGGTGCCCTGCTCGCGCGCCATCGCCAGCATCAGCTCGAACACCGCCTGCGCGGTGCCGCGGTCCAGATTGCCGGTGGGCTCGTCGGCCAGCACGCAGGCCGGCTTGGTGACCAGGGCGCGCGCAATCGCCACGCGCTGGCGCTCGCCACCCGAGAGCTCGCCGGGCCGGTGCGCCACGCGTGCCCCCAGTCCCACGCGCGCCAGCATCGCCGCGGCCACCTCGCGCGCCTGACCCAGCGGCATGCGGCGGATGCGCAGCGGCATTGCGACGTTGTCCACCGCGCTGAACTCGGGCAGCAGGTGGTGGAACTGGTAGACAAAGCCCAGATGCTGGTTGCGCCACTCGCCGCGCGCGGTCTCGCTCAGGCCCGCCAGGTCCTGCCCCATCAGGCTGACGCGGCCGGCGCTGGGCTGGTCCAGCCCGCCCAGCAGGTGCAGCAAGGTGCTCTTGCCCGAACCCGAGGCGCCGACGATGGCCAGGGTCTGGCCACGCCGCACCGTCAGGTCCACACCCGCCAGCACCTGCACGTTCAGGCCGCCCTCGCTGAAGCGCTTCCCCAGCCCCAGCCCCTGCAGCACGATGCTCGGCTCATTCATAACGCAGCGCCTCCGCGGGTTGCACGCGGCTGGCGCGCCAGCTGGGGTAGAGCGTGGCCAGGAAGGCCAGGATCAGGGAGGTGATGGCGATGGGCACGATATCGCCCGACTGCGGATCGCTGGGCATGCGGGTGATCATGTAGATGCTGCCGGGCAGGAACTGGGTGTTGAGCAGGCGCTCGATGGCCGGCACGATCACGTCCAGATTGAAGGCCACCAGCAGACCCAGGCCCACGCCCGAGAGCGTGCCGATCACGCCCGAGGCCGCACCCTGCACCATGAAGATGCTCATGATGGAGCGCGGGCTGGCACCCAGGGTGCGCAGGATGGCGATGTCGGCCTGCTTGTCGGTGACCGTCATCACCAGGGTGGAGACCAGGTTGAAGGCCGCCACCGCGACGATCAGGGTCAGGATGATGCCCATCATGCGCTTCTCGACCTGCACCGCGTCGTACCAGTTGGCATTGGTGCGGGTCCAGTCGCGCACGCGGATCTCGGGGCCCATGCTGCGCGCGAGCTGGTCGGCCACCTGGCGGGCCTCGTGCACATCGCGCAGCTTCAGCTGCACGCCGGTGGGCCCGGCCACCTTGAAGAACTTGGCGGCATCGGCCACATGGATCAACGCCATGCCGCTGTCGTACTCGTAGTGGCCGGCGTTGAAAACGCCGACCAGGGTGAAGGTCTTCAGCCGCGGCGTCACGCCCACCGGCGAGACATCGCCGCTGGGCGCCACCACGGTGATCTTGTCGCCCTCGGCCACGCCCAGCTGGCGCGCCAGCTCGATGCCCAGCACGATGCCCCAGGCGCCGGGCTTCAGGCGCGCCAGCGCGCCATCCTTGAGCTGCGCCGCCAGTGGGGTGACGCTGGCCTCCTCGGCCGGCGAGATGCCGCGCACGATGGCGCCGCGCATGTCCTCGCCACGCGCGATCAGCACCTGCGAGGCCACAAAGGGCGCCGCCGCCACCACGGCCGGGTTCTCGCGCGCCTTCGCCGCGGTGGCCTGCCAGTCGGCCAGGCCTTCGCCCTGGTAGGAGAGCAGCTCCACATGCGAGATCACCGACAGCATGCGGTCGCGCACCTCCTTCTGGAAGCCGTTCATCACCGAGAGCACGATGATCAGCGCCGCCACGCCCAGGGCGATGCCCAGCACCGAGACGCCGGAGATGAAGGAGATGAAGCGGTTGCGCCGCCCGCCGCGGCCGGCGCGGGTGTAGCGCCAGCCGACTTGCAGTTCATAAGGCCAGTTCATAGAGGGCGGATGCTAACTGACGGGTCAGTGCGCCTCGTCCCAGTTGCTGCCCACGCCCACCTCGGCCAGCAGCGGCACCTTGAGCCGGGCCACGCCGGCCATCAGCGCCGGCACCTGGGCCTTCACCCAGTCCAGCTCGGCATCGGGCACCTCGAACACCAGCTCGTCGTGCACCTGCATGACGATGCGGGTCTGCTTGCCCTGTTGGTCCAGCGCCGCCTGCACCGCGATCATGGCGAGCTTGATCAGGTCGGCAGCCGTGCCCTGCATGGGCGCGTTGATCGACTGGCGCTCGGCACCGGCCTTGCGCGGGCCGTTGCCGCCCTTGATCTCGGGCAGATAGATGCGGCGGCCGAACAGGGTCTCGACATAACCCAGCTCGGCGGCGCGCGCCTTGGTGTCGTCCATATAGCGCTTCACGCCGGCAAAGCGGGTGAAGTAGCGGTCGATATAGTCCTTGGCGGCCTTCTGCTCGATGCCCAGCGACTGGGCCAGGCCGAAGGCACCCATACCGTAGATGAGGCCGAAGTTGATGGTCTTGGCATAGCGGCGCTGCTCGGTCGTGACCTCATTCACCGGGGTGCCGAACACCTCGCTGGCGGTGGCGCGGTGCACGTCCATGCCCTCGCCGAAGGCGCGCAGCAGGCCCGGGTCCTCGCTGATATGGGCCATGATGCGCAGCTCGATCTGCGAATAGTCGGCGCTCACGATGTGATGCCCGGCCGGCGCCACAAAGGCCTCGCGCACGCGCCGGCCCTCGGCGGTGCGGATGGGGATGTTCTGCAGATTCGGGTCGTTGCTGGAGAGCCGGCCCGTCACCGCCACCGCCTGCGCATAGTTGGTATGCACGCGGCCGGTCTGGGCGTTGACCATCAGCGGCAGCTTGTCGGTATAGGTGCTCTTGAGCTTGGCCAGGCCCCGGTACTCGAGGATCTTGGCCGGCAGCGGATAGTCGGCCGCCAGCTTGTCCAGCACCTCCTCGTCGGTGGAGGGTGCGCCGGTGGCGGTCTTCTTCACCACCGGCAGGCCCAGCTTGGTAAAGAGGATCTCGCCGATCTGCTTGGGGCTGCCCATATTGAAGGGCTGGCCGGCGATCGTGTAGGCCTCCTGCTCGATCAGCACCAGGCGCTGCGCCAGCTCATGGCTCTGCGCCTGCAGGCGCGCGGCATCGATCAGCACGCCGTTGCGCTCGATGCGCGCCAGCAGGGCCGAGACGGGCATCTCGATCTGCTCGTAGACGTAGCTCAGCCCGGCCTCGGCCTGCAGCTTCGGCGCCAGCAGCTCGTGCACCTGCAAGCACATGTCCGAGTCTTCGCTGCTGTATTCGGCGGCCTTGGCCACGTCCACCTGGGCAAAGGGGATCTGGTGCACGCCCTTGCCGCACAGGTCCTCGTAGCTCAGGCCGGCGCGGCCCAGATAGCGCTCGCCCAGGGCGCCCAGGCCATGGGTCTTGTGCGCCTCCAGCACATAGCTCTGCAGCATGGTGTCGTGCGCATAGCCGGCCACCGCGATGCCGTGGTTGGCCAGCACATGGGTGTCGTACTTGATGTTCTGGCCCAGCTTCTTCTTGCCGGCATCCTCGAACCAGGGCCTCAGCCGCGCCAGCACCTCGTCCAGCGGCAGCTGCGCGGGCGCGTCCGGCCCGGCATGGCGCAAGGGGATGTAGCAGGCCTCGCCGGGCTTGACGCTGAAAGACAGGCCGACGATGTGCGCCTGCATGCCGTCCAGGCTGTCGGTCTCGGTATCGAGCGCGGTCAGCGCGGCGGCGTTCAAGCGTGCCAGCCAGGCGTCGAACTGTTCCCAGTTCAGCACCGTGTCGTAGCGCTTGTCGACGGCAGCCGCCGGCGGCGCGTCGGCAAACATGTCCTGCGTGCCCTGCATGCTCTGAACGAGCGGCGCGGGCTTGGCGGCAGCGGCCGCCCCACCCTCCAGCTCGCGCAGCCAGGTCTTGAAGCCGTAGCGCTTGTAAAAATCCTGCAGCGCAGCCTGGTCCACCGCCTTCAACGCCAGCGCGTCCAGCGCCGGCCAGCCGGGCACATGGCCGCTCAGATCGCAATCCAGCACCACGGTGACGAGCTTGCGGCCCATCGGCAGCCAGTCCAGGGCCTTGCGCAGGTTCTCGCCGGCCACGCCCTTGATCTGGTCGGCGCTGGCGATCACGCCGTCCAGCGAGCCGTATTCGGCAATCCATTTGGCAGCGGTCTTGGGGCCCACCTTCTCCACGCCGGGCACGTTGTCCACGGTATCGCCCATCAGGCTGAGGTAATCGATGATGCGATCCGGCGCCACGCCGAACTTGGCCAGCACGCCGGCCTCGTCGAGGCGCTCGGGCGGCTTGCTCATGGTGTTGACGAGGCTGACATCGGGATTCACCAACTGCGCCAGATCCTTGTCGCCGGTGGCGATCACCACGCGGTGGCCGCTCTCGGCACCCAGCCTGGCAAGCGTGCCGATGGCGTCGTCGGCCTCGATGCCGGGCACTTCCAGCACCGGCCAGCCCAGCAGCTTCACCACCTCGTGGATCGGCGCGATCTGCTCACGCAGCGCATCGGGCATGGGGGCGCGCTGGGCCTTGTATTCGGGGTACCACTCGTCGCGGAAGGTCGGGCCCTTGGCATCGAAGACGCAGGCCGCGTGCTCGGCGCCCACATCCTCGCGCAGTTTCTTCATCATCGCCACCAGGCCGTGCACCGCCCCGGTGGGCTGGCCCTCGGGGCCGCGCAGATCGGGCAGGGCGTGGTAGGCACGGTAGAGGAAGCTGGAACCGTCGACCAGCAGCAGGATGGGTTTGTCGCTCATGGGAGGCATTGTCACGCAGGCTCTAGAATCCCCGCATGAGCACCGCGCATTCACACGAGACCGCCGAGCGTCCCTTCCACAGCCAGGGACGGCGCAGCGCACCCCATGAGGCTTGCCGTATCGTGATGCTTGGTCTGCTGTTGTCGCTGGGCGCCACCGCGCCCCATGCCGAGCCGGCCCCCGATGCCAAGGTCGAACGCAGCGTGATCGAAGACGACGCGGTGCGCGTGGAAGAGCTGCGCGAGCGCGGCCAGACCCGCCAGGTGACGGTGCACAACAAGGGCAGCAAGGCCCCCGCCTACGAGATCCTGATGGGCGATGGCAGCCGCGATCTGTCGCAAGGCCCGGGCTCGACGCGCGGCGCCGCCGGGCAGCGCGTCTGGCGCCTGCTGGATTTCTGAGCCCCCGCGCGCCGCGCGGCTCACACCTATTTCTTTCTCCTTCATGGCTGTATTCACCGAAGTCACGCAGGCCGAGGCGCAAGCCCTGCTGAGCCGTCTGGACCTGGGCACCCTCAGCTCGCTGCGCGGCATCACCGCCGGCATCGAGAACACCAATTACTTCGTCAGCAGCGAGCGCGGCGACTATGTGCTGACGGTGTTCGAGCGCCTGTCCTTCGAGCAACTGCCCTTCTATCTGCGCCTGATGCAGCATCTGGCGCGCAAGGGCGTGGCCGTGCCCGACCCGCAGGCCGACGCCACGGGCGAGATCCTGCACAGCATCCAGGGCAAGCCGGCCGCGGTGGTGAACCGCCTGCGCGGCGGCCACCAGCTGGCGCCCGACCTGTTCCATTGCGAGCAGGTGGGCGCGGGTCTGGCGCGCATGCATCTGGCGGGTCAGGACTTCCCGCTGCAACAGGCCAATCTGCGCGGCCTGGCCTGGTGGCGCGAGACCGTGCCGGTGGTACTGCCCTATCTGGACGCGCCCCAAGCCGAGCTGATAGGCGCCGAGCTGAGCTTCCAGAACGCGCTGGCCGCCTCCGCCGAAGTTGCCGAGCTGCCGCGCGGCCCCATCCATGCCGACCTGTTCCGCGACAACGTCATGTTCGACGGCCTGCCCGGCCGCGAGCGCCTGAGTGGCTTCTTCGATTTCTACTTCGCCGGCGTCGACAGCTTCCTGTTCGACCTCTCGGTCTGCATCAACGACTGGTGCATCGATCTGGCCAGCGGCCGCCTCGACGAGCAGCGCGCCCAGGCCTTCGTGAACGCCTACGAGAGCGTGCGGCCGCTGAGCGGCGCCGAGCACCGCCTGTTGCCGGGCATGCTGCGTGCAGCGGCGCTGCGCTTCTGGATCTCGCGCCTGTGGGACTTCCACCTGCCGCGCGACGCCGCCCTGCTCAAGCCCCATGACCCGACGCATTTCGAGCGGGTACTGCGCGCGCGCATTGCCGAGCCCTGGCACGCCTTGAAGGATTGATAACCTTGAGTGCTTCTTCGTCTTCGATGATCCTGCATCTGCAAACCGTGCCGGCGCGCAACGGCGCGCTGTGGGTGCGGCATGGCCTGAAGGTGTTCCAGCGCAAGCCGCTGGCGCTCACCGGCCTGTTCGGCATCTTCATGTTCCTGGGCTTTGCGCTGATGCTGGTCCCGGCGCTGGGCCCGCTGCTGCTGCTGGCCACGCTGCCGCTGGTGTCGCTGGGCTTCATGCTGGCCACCCACCAGGTGCTGCAGGCGCAGACCCCCACCGTGGCGGTGTTCGTCGCGCCGCTGCAGCTGACGCCGGAACGCCGCCGCACCCAGCTCACGCTGGGCGCCGCCTATGCGCTGGCCACCGTGGCCATCATGTTCTTCAGCGACTGGGTCGATGGCGGCAGCTTTGCCGCCCTGCAGGAGCTGCTGGGCAAGGGCGGCGATGTGGACGAGGCCGCGCTGGAGGCCGCGCTGGCCGAGCCGCGCCTGCTGTGGGGCGCGGTGACGCGCCTGGGTCTGGCCACCCTGCTCTCGATTCCCTTCTGGCACGCGCCGGCCCTGGTGCACTGGGGCGGCCAGGGCGCGCTGCAGGCGCTGTTCTCCAGCACCCTGGGCGTGTGGCGCAACAAGACCGCCTTCGCGCTCAGCGCGGCATGCTGGGGCGGCCTGGCACTGGGTTTCAGCTCGCTGCTGACCCTGGTGCTGTCGCTGCTGGGCCTGGGCAAGCTGCTGCCGATGCTGATGCTGCCGGCCGGCCTGATGCTCTCGACCATGTTCTACAGCTCGCTGTACTTCACCTTCGTCGACTGCTTCATGTTCGGCGCACCGCGCGATCTGCTCAGCGAGAAGCGCTGAGCCTCCCCCGCGCCTCGCGCTGCTTCCCACCTCCGACGGCCCCGGCAACCCCGGGGCCGTTTTTCTTGGCGAGCGCATTCATCGTCCTGACATACCGAGTTCCTACAGTCGCGCCGCGGCCGGGGCCCTGTGCTCCGGCATTCAGTTGACGACCTTAGAACCGGAAGCCAGACCATGTCCAAGCCTACCCATCCCACCCGCCGCCAGGCCCTGAAGTTCCTGGGCACTCCGCTGATGCTGCCCCTGGGCGGCCTTGCTGCCGCCAGCCTGAGCGCCTGCGGTGGTGGCGATGACGACACGCCGGCGCCCACGCCCGCGCCGGTGATCTTCAGCTCGGCCAGCTTCGCCGCCATGGCCGCCCCCAGCCTGGCGGTGCCGGCCGACATGGCCAAGACCCTGGTGGCCTCCAGCCTGGACGTGACCCTCAGCGACGGCAGCAAGCAGAGCTTCAAGCTGGCCTACCAGGCCTTCTTCCTGACCGGCGACCTGGTGCCGGACGGCAAGGGCGGCACCGTGCAGGCCGGCGCCTACTTCGACATCAACAACAAGCCCATCATCGACACCACGGTGGCCGGCAAGGAGCGCCAGTTCTTCTCCGACTCGCCCGACGGCACCTCGCTCTTGAGCCTGCCTAACGCCTCGGTGACGGGCATCAAGGGCAAGCCGGTGTTCGCGGTGGTGCAGTTCGAATACACCACCTGGGCGCAGGACGGCAAGACCGATATGTATGGCAAGCTGCCCTCGCCCATCGCCGTGCTGACGCTGGACCAGGACCAGGCCACCGGCAAGCTGAGCCTGGTGAAGTACCACAACGTCGACACCTCCTCGGCCCATGGCCTGTGGATCACCTGCGGCTCCAGCCTCTCGCCCTGGGGCACCCATCTCTCCAGCGAAGAGTACGAGCCCGACGCCTTCACGATCGCCGCCAACACGATGTTCAAGGCCTTCAGCAAGAACACCTTCGGCGACGAGAGCAAGGCCAACCCCTACCACTACGGCCACCTGCCCGAGGTCAGCGTCAATCCCGACGGCACCGGCACGATCAAGAAGCACTACTGCCTGGGCCGCATCTCGCACGAGCTGATCCAGGTGATGCCCGACAACCGCACGGCCATCATGGGCGACGACGCCACCAACGGCGGCTTCTTCATGTTCGTGGCCGACAAGGAGAAGGACCTCGCCGCCGGCAGCCTCTACGTGGCCAAGTTCGGCGCCGGCTTCTCCCTCGACCCGGCCGCCGCCGGTGCGCCGCTGAGCTGGATCAAGCTCGGCGCCGCCACCAGCGCCGAGATCGAAAAGCTGGCCGACACGCTCAAGCCCACCGACATCATGGAGGTCTCGACCACCGACCCCAAGGACGCCTCCTTCAGCAAGATCTATCTGGGCGGCAAGCAGCAATGGGTCAAGCTCAAGCCCGGCATGGAAAAGGCCGCCGCCTTCCTGGAGACGCACCGCTACGCGGCCCTGATGGGCGGCACCATGGCCTTCACCAAGATGGAAGGCACGACGGTCAACATCAAGGACAAGATCGCCTACTCGGCGCTGCAGAACATGCAGAGCTCCATGGTCAAGGGCAATGCCGCCTGGAATGAGGCCTATGGCATCACGCTGGACAAGGCGCTCAACGCCGGCGGCGTGCTGGCCCACACCCTGAGCGCGGGCCAGAAGGATACGGCCGGCGCCGCCATCGCGAGCGACTGGGTGCCCTCGCTGACCAAGACCCTGCTGGTGGGCGAGGACATCGCTGCCGACGCGCTGGGCAATCTGGCCAACCCCGACAAGATCGGCGCGCCCGACAACCTCAAGTTCTCGGAAAAGCTGCGCACCCTCTTCATCGGTGAGGACAGCAGCTACCACGTCAACAACTTCGTGTGGGCCTACAACGTCGACACCAAGACGCTGAGCCGCCTGGCCTCCATGCCCTCGGGCGCCGAGGCCACCGGCCTGGGCGTGGTGGACGATCTGAATGGCTGGACCTATATCACCAGCAACTTCCAGCATCCCGGCGACTGGAGCGCCACCCTGCACGCCAAGGTGCAGGCCACGCTGGACCCGCTGGTGCGCGCCAACTACAAGGACCGCTTCGGCGCCGCCGTCGGTTACCTGACCGCCGAGGCCACCAGCGTGAAGCTCAACAAGCTGTAAAGCTGCACCCGCGACATACGACGGGCGCCCATAATGGGCGCCCGTTTGTCATTCGCTGCACCGACCATGAAAGCCCCGCTCGCCATTGCCGCCACAGGCCTCGCCGCATGCCTGGCATTGAGCGGCTGCGCCGTCGTCAGCGTGGCCGGCACGGTGGTGAGCACCACGGTCTCAGTGGCTTCCACCGTGGTCACCACCGGGGTCAAGGTCACCGGCAAGGTGGTTGAAAAGACCGTGGACGTGGTGACGGGCGGCGAGCCAGCGCCCGCCAAGTAGCGATCGATCAATCGATCGGCGTCAGCTTGGCCACCGCCAGCGCCAGCCACTTCATGCCGTGGCGGCCGAAGTTGACTTGCGCGCGCGCATCCTGGCCGCTGCCTTCCAGCGTCACCAGCACGCCCTCGCCGAACTTGTTGTGGAACACGCCCTTGCCGACGCGCAGGCCGCCATACTCGTTGCCGACCTTCTGCGCCGCCGCCTGCTTCATGGTCTGCGGCACCGGCGGCACATAGGGCGCCCTGGCTGCTGTTGATGTCTCGACACGGCCCGCGCCCACCATGGACTTGAGGCCGGAGCCGCGCTCCCAGGCGCTCTGATACTCGCGCGCAAAGCCCGAGCCGAAGCCCTGGTTGCGCGGCGTCAGCCATTTGAGCGCGGCCTCGGGCAGTTCCTCGAGGAAGCGGCTCTTCACGTTGTAGCGCGTCTGCCCGTGCAGCATGCGGGTCTGGCTGAAGCTCAGGTAGAGGCGCTGGCGCGCGCGCGTGATCGCCACATACATCAGGCGCCGCTCTTCCTCCAGGCCGTCGCCGTCGGCGAGCGAGTTCTCGTGCGGGAACAGGCCCTCTTCCAGGCCGGTGATGAAGACGGCGTCGAACTCCAGGCCCTTGGCCGAATGCACCGTCATGAGCTGGATCGCGTCCTGGCCCGCCTGGGCCTGGTTGTCGCCGGCCTCCAGCGAGGCATGCGTCAGGAAGGCCGCCAGCGGCGACATGATCTCGCCGGTCTCGGCATCCGGCGTCACCGCCGCGGCGGCCACCGCATTGGGCAGGCCCTCGGCGATGGCGCCCGGCGCGAGTTCGTCGACGGGCAGGGCCACGGCGTCCTTGCCGAAGCCCTCCTGGGTGACGAAGGCCTCGGCGGCGTTGATCAACTCGTCCAGGTTCTCCAGGCGCTCGGCGCCGTCCTTGTCGTTGCGGTAGAACTCGGCCAGGCCCGAGCTCTCGAGCATCTGCGAGATGATCTCGCGCAGGGTCAGGCCTTGCGTGAGGTTGCGCATGGACTCGACCAGGCTCACAAAGCCGGCCAGGTTGCTGCCGCCCTTGCCCGCCACCGCGCCCACGCTCTGGTAGAGGCTGCGGCCGCTGACGCGCGCGGCGTCCTGCAGCAGCTCGATGGTGCGCGCGCCGATGCCGCGCGCCGGGAAGTTCACCACGCGCAGAAAGCTGGTGTCGTCGTTGGCGTTCTCGATCAGGCGCAGATAGGCCAGCGCATGCTTGACCTCGGCACGCTCGAAGAAGCGCAGGCCGCCATAGACGCGATACGGGATGCCGGCATTGAAGAGCGCCGACTCCAGCACGCGCGACTGCGCATTGCTGCGGTAGAGGATGGCGATCTCCTGGCGCGGCATGCCCTGGCGATGCAGGGCCTGGGCCTCCTCAAGCAGCCATTGCGCCTCGGCGAAATCGCTGGCCGATTCGTTCACCCGCACCGGCTCGCCGGGGCCCATCTCGGTGCGCAGGTTCTTGCCCAGGCGGTGGCTGTTGCGGCTGATGAGCTCGTTGGCGGCGTCCAGGATGTTGCCGAAGCTGCGGTAGTTCTGCTCCAGCTTGACCACCTTTCTGACGCGGTACTCGCGCTCGAAATCGGCCATATTGCCGACGCGCGCGCCGCGGAAGGCGTAGATGCTCTGGTCGTCGTCGCCCACCGCGAACACGCCCTGGCCCGCGCCCGGCGGCGCGAACATCTTCAGCCAGGCGTATTGCAGCTTGTTGGTGTCCTGGAACTCGTCCACCAGGATGTACTTGAAGCGCTGCTGGTAATGCGCGCGCAGCTCGGCGTGGTCGCGCAACAGCTCGTAGGTGCGCAGCATCAGCTCGGCGAAGTCCACCACGCCCTCGCGCTCGCATTGGTCCTGGTAGGCCTGGTAGATCGCCACCATGGTGCGCGACTGCTCATCGCGCTGCTCGATGTCCTTGGCGCGCAGGCCGTCCTCCTTGGCACCGGCAATGAACCAGCTCACCTGCTTGGGCACGAAGCGCTCTTCGTCCAGCTTCATGGCCTTGATGACGCGCTTGACGGCAGAGACCGAATCGCTCGCGTCCAGGATCTGGAAGCCCTGCGGCAGGCCGGCCAGCTTCCAATGCGCGCGCAGGAAGCGGTTGCACAGGCCGTGGAAGGTGCCTATCCACATGCCCCGCACATTCACCGGCAGCATCGCGGTGAGGCGGGTCACCATTTCCTTGGCGGCCTTGTTGGTGAAGGTCACGGCCATCACCCCGCCAGGCGCCACCAGGCCCTGGCTCATCAGCCAGGCGATGCGCGTGGTCAGCACCCGGGTCTTGCCCGAGCCGGCGCCGGCCAGGATCAGCGCGGGCTCCTGGCCCAGGGTGACGGCGGCGTGTTGCTCGGGGTTGAGGTTCTTCAGCAAACCCGTGGTGGGGGGCGTGAACAGATCGTCTTCGAAGGGGGGCTGACTCATCTGCGCATTTTAGGGACTGGCATCATGTCGCCATGAAGAACGACCTTTCTTGCCCCTGCGGCAGCGGCAAGCCCTACGACGCCTGCTGCGGCGCCATCCACCAGCGTTTTGCGGCAAGCGGCGAGCTCAGCGCGCCCACGGCCGAGGCCCTGATGCGCTCGCGCTACAGCGCCTATGTACGGGAGCTGCGCGACTATCTGCTGGCCAGCTGGCACCCCAGCCAGCGTCCGGTGTCATTGGAGGGCAACGAGCCCGGCCTGAAGTGGCTGGGGCTGGACGTGAAGCGCCACCGGCAGCAGGACGCCGACCATGCCACCGTGGAGTTCGTGGCGCGCAGCAAGCTCGGCGGCCGCGCCCAGCGCCTGCACGAGACCAGTCGCTTCGTGCGCGAGCGGGGTGCCTGGTATTACCTTGACGGAGAGATCGCCTAGGCGAATTCCTGGCACACCATGCGCGAGTTCAGGCGTGCCAGCAGCCACACCAGTGCGGCACAGAGGGCCAAGGCCAGCAGACCCAACAGCAGGCTCGCGCGCGGCCAGTCGGCAGCCCATGTGCCCAGCGACATGCCCAGCAGCATGGCCGGCATCAGGCTGGTCAGCAGCAGGGCGCTGAGGCGGCGGCCCCATTCCAGGCGCCGCAGCAGGGCCTGGCCTCCCAGTGCCGCGGCCGCGGACCAGAGCAGCAGCGCCAAGGCCAGCCAATGCCCCAGCCACAGCCCCCAGCCCGCGCTGGCCATGCCGAACAGGCCCGCCAGCATCAGGCCCCAGGCCAGGGCCGAGACCAAGGGGGAGCGGTATCCAACGTGAAAGACCTGGGGCATGAGGAAGACTCCTGATGTGCGTGATGATGGCCACAACGCATGACAGGATTGTTGAGAACCCAGGGACAACCCTGAAGCCCCCCAAAGTGGGGAAAGCCCCATGGAATGGGGCATCCACGCCACAGCGCCCCGCGAACAAGGGGGCCGGCAGCACCCGCCCATGAACCGCTTGTTACCCATTCTCCATGCCGACGAGCAGCTCGTCGCCATCGCCAAACCCGCCGGCCTGCTGGTGCATCGCAGTGCCCTGGATGCGCGCGAGGAGGTCTTCGCGCTGCAATTGCTGCGCGACCAGCTCGGCCGCCATGTCTGGCCGGTGCACCGCCTGGACAAGGGCACCTCGGGCGTGCTGCTGTTCGCGCTCGATGCGGACAGCGCCAGCCTGGCGGCCCAGGCCTTCGAGCAGGGCCTGGTGCACAAGCGCTACCGGGCCCTGGTGCGCGGCTGGCCCGGCGCCGACGCCGGCAGCATCACCCATGCGCTGGCCAAGGATCCCGAGCTGCCTTCGCAGGGCCAGGTCTTGCTGGAGGCGCGCACCGACTGGGCCTGCCTGCGCCGCCTGGAATGGCCGCTGCAGACCGACCCGCGCCACGCCAGCAGCCGCTTTGCGCTGCTGGAGGCAAGCCCGCAGAGCGGCCGCCGCCACCAGATCCGCCGCCATTTCAAGCACATCGCCCACCCCATCATCGGCGACGCCACCCACGGCAAGGGGCCCTTGAACCGCGCGGTGGCGGCCCACCTGAGTCTGCAGCGCCTGTGGCTGCATGCGCTGACGCTGGAGCTGCCCCACCCAATCACGGGCCGGCTGTTGCGCATCGAGGCGCCGCTGGGGCCAGAGTGGGGACGGCTTCAGCCGAACTGCACGGCGTAGATCGGCGGCAGATTGAGCGACACGGTGGCCCAGCTGTCGCCGCCATCGTCGCTGGCCCACAGCCCGCCGGTGGTGCTGCCCATCAGCAGATGTCTGCCGTTCTCGTCCACCGCCAGGCCATGGCGGTAGACCAGGTCGTAGCAATGCTGCTGCGGCAGGCCCATGCGCAGGGTCTGCCAGGTCTGGCCACCGTCGCGGGTGCGGTTCACCACCAGGGCGCCATCCACCGGGATGCGGCGCTCGTCCTTCACCGCCGGGACGAACCAGGCGGTGAGCGGGTCCAGCGGATGCGCGGCCACCGCAAAACCGAAGCTGGACAGCGGCGCCTTCAGCTCCTGCCAGCTCAGGCCGTTGTCGCTGCTGCGCCAGATGCCGTTGTGATGCTGGCACCAGAGCACCTCGGGGGCGGCCTCGCAGCGCACGATGCGGTGCGGGTCCTGGATGTTTTCAAGCTGCTGCTGATCGGGCGGCATGAAGTCGGCGCGCATGCCCTTGGCGCGCAGCGCCCAGCTGGCACCCTCGTCGGCGCTGTGCCAGGCACCGCCGCAGCTGATGCCCAGCAGCAGTTCGCCCGGCTGGCTGGGATGCGGGCAGATCGAATGGATGCCCGGCGCGTCGTAGCCGCCACCGAACCAGCCCAGGCGCTCGGGGCGCTGCCAGAGGCTCTCCACCAAGGCCCAGCTCTCGCCACCGTCCACGCTCTTGAACAGCCCGCCCGGCAGGGTGCCGGCCCACAGCGCCGCGGGGCTGCGCGCCAGCGACCAGATCTGCTGCAGCTTCCAGGCCGGCCCCTGAGCCGCATCCCCGCCCTCGGGCTGGGGCGGATAGACCGGCGCCGGCAGCTCGCGCCAGGTCTTGCCCTCGTCGTCCGAGGCCTGCAGCTTGACGCCGAAGTGGCCCAGGTTCAGCGCGGCGAACATGCGGCCGTCGAACTGCCCATGGTCGGAGCCGGGCAGCACCATGCTGACCGGATCGCCCACAAAGCTGTGGCCGACGATCTGCCAGCCGGCGCTGCCGCGATGCGCGATCTCGAACAGACCCTTGCGGGTCGCGACCCAGGCATTCAGGCTCATGAGTTCATCCTCCGGACAGGGCTTGCAGGACATGGACGACGCTGTCGGGCCGCAGCGCATCGCTCAAGCGCACGCGATCGTGCAGGCGACGACCATCCACAAAGATCGCCACATTGGCGCGCACATGCCCCTGATCGTCAAGCACATAACTGCGCAAGCGCGGCTGCGCGGCAAAGGCCTGTGCCAGCGCCTCGCGCAGCACCAGGGCGCCGGCGTCAAAATCAGGCACCTCGCCAAGCAGGCGGCGCAGCTGCGGGGTGAAGACAATGCGGGGCATGGCACTCATTTAAGCACCGGCGGGGGGCGCACGCCGCACACAGGATTTCCCGGCCATGACCCTTGGCCGGCAGGCCTGGCCCGGCATGGGGACAATGCGGGCAATGAATCGCGATTCCTCTAAAGGCGTCATCTACGCCGCCCTCGCCTACGCGGCCTGGGGCCTGTTCCCGCTCTATTTCAAGCAACTGGCCGGCGTGCCCTCCCTGGAGGTGGTGGCGCACCGCACGGTCTGGTGCATGGTCTTCATGCTGATCGTGCTGGCGGTCCTGAAACGCTGGGCCTGGCTGGGCCCGCTGCTGCGCCAGCCCAAGGTGCTGGGCGCGTTTGCGCTCTCGGCCTTGCTGCTCTCGGCCAACTGGTTGACCTATGTGTGGGCGGTGCAGCACGACCATGTGCTGGACGCCAGCCTGGGCTACTTCATCAACCCGCTGGTGAATGTGGCGCTGGGCTATGTGTTCCTGCACGAGCGGCCGCGCCGCCTGCAATGGCTGGCGGTGGGTCTGGCGGCGGCCGGCGTGCTGTGGCTGACCCTGCAGACCGGCCGCCTGCCCTGGGTGGCCCTGGTGCTGGCGGCCAGCTTCGGCATCTACGGGCTGCTGCGCAAGGTGGCCAGCCTGGGCGCGCTGGAAGGCCTGGCCCTCGAGACCATGCTGCTGACGCCCGTGGCCGCGGCGGCGCTGGGTTGGTGGACCAGCCAGGGCGACAGCGCGCTGGCGCAGGGCGACGCCGGCATGATCACTTGGCTGCTGTTCGCCGGCCCGCTCACCGCCCTGCCCCTGCTGCTGTTCGCCGCCGGCGCGCGCCGCATCCCGATGACGACGCTGGGCCTCTTGCAATACATCTCGCCCAGCATCCAGTTCATGCTGGGCGTGTGGCTGTACCACGAGCCCTTTGCCGCGGCCCGGGTGGTGGGCTTCGGCCTGATCTGGGCGGCGCTGCTGGTCTACAGCCTGGAGGGCTGGCTGAACAGCCGCCGCGCCTGAGCAGCGGGCATTAGTTGCGCATCAGGTGCGCATCAGGTAATCAAAGGCGCCCAGCGCCGCCTTCGCGCCATCGCCGGCGGCGATGATGATCTGCTTGAAGGGCACGGTGGTGGCGTCGCCGGCGGCGAACACGCCCGGCACCGAGGTCTGGCCCCTGGCGTCGACGATGATCTCGCCGTGCTTGGAGAGTTCCACCACGCCACGCAGCCACTCGGTATTGGGCACCAGGCCGATCTGCACGAACACGCCTTCCAGCTCGATGTGGCGCGACTCGCCGCTGGCACGGTCGGTGTAGCTCAGGCCGTTCAGCTTGTGGCCATCGCCGGTCAACTCGGTGGTCTGGGCCTGCGTGTGGATGCTGACGTTGGGCAGGCTCTTGAGCTTGCTGACCAGCACCGCATCGGCACGCAAGGCCTCGCCGAATTCGATCAGGGTCACATGGCTCACGAGGCCGGCCAGGTCGATGGCCGCTTCCACGCCGGAGTTGCCGCCGCCGATCACCGCCACGCGCTTGCCCTTGAAGAGCGGGCCGTCGCAATGCGGGCAGTAGGCCACGCCCTTGTTCTTGTACTCCTGCTCGCCGGGCACGTTCACATTCCTCCAGCGCGCGCCGGTGGAGAGGATCACGGTCCTGCTCTTGAGCGTGCCGCCGTTGGCCAGCTGCACCTCGACCAGGCCACCGGGCGTGGCGGCCGGGATCAGCTTGTCGCCGCGCTGCAGGTTCATCACGTCGACGCCATAGGCCTTGACGTGCGCCTCCAGGCTCATCGCGAACTTGGGGCCGTCGGTCTCCAGCACCGAGATGTAGTTCTCGATCGCCAGCGTGTCGTTGACCTGGCCGCCGAAGCGCTCGGCCGCTATTGCCGTGCGGATGCCCTTGCGGGCGGCGTACACCGCCGCGGCAGCGCCGGCGGGGCCACCCCCCACCACCAGCACATCGAAGGGGTCCTTGGCCGAGAGCTTGGCGGCGTCCTTGTCCGCGGCGCCGGTGTCGAGCTTGGCGACGATCTCTTCCACCGTCATGCGACCCGAGCCGAAGGGCTGGCCGTTCAGGTAGACGCTGGGCACGGCCATGACCTCGCGGGCATTGACCTCGTCCTGGAACAACGCCCCGTCGATGACGACCGTCTTGACCCTGGGGTTGAGCACGGACATCAGGCTCAGCGCCTGCACCACGTCCGGGCAGTTGTGGCAGCTGAGGCTCATATAGACCTCGAAGCTGTACTCGCCGTCCAGGCCCTTGATCTGATCAATGACGTCCTGCTCGACCTTGGGCGGATGGCCGCCGGTCCACAGCAGGGCCAGCACCAGGGAGGTGAACTCATGGCCCAGCGGGATCGCCGCAAAGCGCAGGCTCATCTCTGAGTCCAGGCGCTTCAGGCTGAAGGAAGGGCGGCGCTGGTCCTGGCCATCGGCCTTGAGGCTGATCTTGTCGGACATCGCGGCGATGTCCTGCAGCAGGGCCAGCAGTTCCCTGGCGCTGTCGCTGTCGTCCAGCGAGGCTTCGATCTCGAAGGGGACGGTGACGCGCTCGAGATAGGCCTTGAGCTGGGATTTGAGGGTGTCGTCCAACATGGTGGTAGGGCTCCTTGTTCAGGCGTGGCGGGATAAGCCACTCTGGGAACACCCCCTTGGACGAGGCGCTCTCAGAGTCGCTTGCGCGGCTCTTGGGGGATTGCCGCAAGCCCTCCCGGGCTCGCAGCAAGGGCGATCATGGTTTAGATCTTGCCGACCAGATCGAGGGAGGGAGCGATGGTCTTGGCACCTTCGTTCCACTTGGCCGGGCAGACCTGGCCAGGGTTCTTGGCGGTGTACTGGGCCGCCTTGAGCTTGCGCAGGGTTTCCTTGACGTCACGGGCGATCTCGTTCGAGTGCACTTCGGCCGTCTTGATCACGCCTTCCGGGTTGATCACGAAGGTGCCGCGCAGGGCCAGGCCTTCTTCGGGGATGTGCACGCCGAAGGCGTTCGTCAGCTGGTGCGTCGGGTCGCCGACCAGGGGGAACTTGGCCTTGCTGACGGCCGGCGAGGTTTCGTGCCAGACCTTGTGGGCGAAATGCGTGTCGGTCGTGACGATGTAGACCTCGGTCTCGGCCTTCTGGAATTCGGCGTAATGGTCGGCCGCGTCTTCCACTTCGGTCGGGCAGTTGAAGGTGAAGGCAGCCGGCATGAAGATCAGCACGGACCACTTGCCCTTCAGCGACTCTTCGGTGACGGTGATGAACTTGCCGTTGTGAAAAGCCTCGGTCTTGAAGGGCTGGACTTGGGTGTTGATCAGGGACATCGGGGGTTCCTTGCTAGGGTGGTTGATGGAATGACTGAACTATATCGACACTAGCGTGCCGTTAGTTTTGGTTAATCAAATCACCCTTATTGGAATTCCCTATCAGGCCTCCAGCGCCAGCAGTTCCTCGACCATCTGGCGGCGGCGGATCAGGCGCGCCTCGGTCGCGCCATCGACCAGCACCTCGGCAATCAGGGGCCGGCTGTTGTAGTTGCTGGACATCGAGGCGCCATAGGCCCCGGTGTCGTGGATCACCAGCAGGTCGCCGACCTCGGCCGCCATCAGCTCACGCGGCACGACCACGCCGCCGTCTTCCTGGGTGAACACGTCGCCCGATTCGCACAGCGGCCCGGCCACCACGGTGGGGCGGCTGGGGCGCGGGCTGCCATCGCGCGGCAGGAGGCTCATGGCATGGAAGGCGCCGTACATGGCCGGACGCATCAGCTCGTTGAAGCCGGCGTCGACCAGCACGAAATGGTTGTTGCCGGCGTTCTTGGTAGCACGCACCTCGGCCAGCAGCAGACCGGACTCGGCCACCAGGAAGCGGCCCGGCTCGATTTCCAGATGCAGCTTGTGACCCAAGAGGGCCTCGGCCTCCTGGCGGGCGGCATCCCAGAGGCCGAAGTAATGGGCCGTGTCGATGCCGGCATCGCCATCGCGATAGGGGATCGACAGGCCACCGCCGGCCGAGATCGCCTGCAGGTCATGGCCCGCTGCCTGGGTCTGGCGCACCAGGCCCACCATGGCGCCGCAGACCTGGCTCAGATGCCCGTAGTCCACGCCCGAACCAATGTGCATGTGCAGGCCCACCAGCTGCAGGCCCTCGTCCTTGATAACGGCCAGCGCCTCGGTGAGCTCGCTGTGCCAGATGCCATGCTTGCTGTGCTCGCCGCCGGTATTGGTCTTGTTGCTGTGGCCATGGCCGAAGCCGGGGTTGATGCGCAGCCAGACCTTGTGGCCCTTGGACATGGCACCGAGCTGGCGCAGCATGTCGATCGAACCGGCGTTTACCGGCACGCGGTGCTCGACCACGGTGGCCAGCGTCTCGCGGTCCAGCAGGTCGGCGGTGAACACGATCTCGTCGCCACCCGCCCGATAGCCGGCCGCCAGCGCCCGCAGGATCTCGCCACGCGAGACCGCATCGACCTTGACGCCCTGCTCGCGCATCAGCTTCAGGATATGGGTGTTGGAGCAGGCCTTCTGGGCAAAACGCACCGTGTCGAAGGCTTTCAGCGCGGCGATGCGCTCGCGTATCACCGCGGCGTCGTACACCCACAGCGGGGTGCCGAAGCGCTGGGCCAGCGAGCGCAGCAGGGAGGGGTTCAGGTCTTGAGGCATGGCGGCATCGTGCCATCCCTCTTGCATTCATTCAAATGCTTTGGTTTCGCAAGATGATCCACTTCTGATATGGTTTAAGCATGATCAGCCACCGCCATATCGAGGTGTTCCGTGCCGTCATGCATGCCGGCAGCGTCACGGCGGCAGCGGCGGCGCTGCACAGCTCGCAGCCGACCATCAGCCGGGAGCTGGCGCGCCTGGAGCAATTGCTGGGCTATGCCCTGTTCGAGCGCCAGCGCGGACGGCTCAAGGCCACGGCCCGGGCCCTGCAGCTGTTTGACGAGGTGCAGCGCTCCTTCCAGGGCCTGGAGCGCGTCATCAGCCGCGCCAACGAACTGGGGCGCGCCGAGCAGGAGCGGCTCAACATCCTCTGTCTGCCGGCCCTGGGCCATGCCCTGCTGCCGGCGGTGAGCGCGGCCTTCCTGGTGCACCATCCCGCGGCCCAGCTGAGCATCACGCCGCAGGAATCCCCGCTGCTGGAAGAGTGGATGAGCGCCCAGCGCTTCGACCTGGGCCTGAGCGAGCAGCGCCAGACGGTGGCCGGCACGCGCCTGGAGCGGCTCACCAGCCTGGACGAGCTGTGCGTGCTGCCGGCGGGTCACGCCCTGCTGGCCAAGCCGGTGCTGAGCCCGGCCGACTTCGAGGGCGAGCGCTTCATCAGCCTGGCGGCCGAGGACCCCTACCGCATCGAACTGGATCGCATCTTTGCCACTGCGGGTGTGCAGCGCCGCATGCAGCTGCAAACACACAGCGCGGTGGCGGTGTGCGCCATGGTCGAAGCGGGGCTGGGCCTGGCCATCGTGAACCCACTCACCGCACTTGCCTGCGCCAACGAGCGCCTGCAATGGCGGCGCTTTGCGGTATCCCTGCCCTTCGAGCTGAACGCCTTGCTGCCGGAACACCGGCCGGCACAGGCGCTGACGGCCGACTACCTGAACCTTGTGAAGCAGGCGCTCAAGCGCATTTCCGAGCGCTTGTCAGCGGGCTGATCAGAGGCGCTCGATGCGGGCGTAGGCCGAGTGGTTGTGTATGGACTCGAAATTCTCGACGTCCACCGCATAGGCACCGATGCGCGGCTCGGCATTCAGGCGCAGCGCCACGTCGCGCACCAGGTCCTCGACGAACTTGGGGTTCTCGTAGGCGTGCTCGGTGATCCACTTCTCGTCGGTGCGCTTGAGCAGGGGCCAGATCTCGCTGGACGCGCTCTCTTCCGCAAAGCGCACCAGCTCCTGCCAGCTCAGGCTATCGTCCTTCAGCTCGGCGCTGATGGTGACCAGCGAGCGCTGGTTGTGGGCGCCGTAGTCCGAGATTTCCTTGGAGCAGGGGCACAGGCTCTTCACCGGCACCGCCACCTCGGCACGCACCGTCGTCTTGCCGGCCCGCGTTTCGGAGATCAGCGCGCCCTGGTAGTCCAGCATGCTCTCGATGCCCGAGACCGGCGCGCGCTTGCGCAGGAAGAAGGCAAAGCGCACCTCGATGCGCCCCTCCACCGCCTCCAGCTTGGCTAGCATCTGGGCATGCAATGCGCGCAGGCCGGCCGCGTCCAGCGGCTCGTGCAAGGCATCCAGCCAGGCCACGAAGCGCGACATATGCGTGCCCTTCTTCTCCGCCGGCAGGGCCACGTCCAGGGTCCACTGGCCCACCGTGGGCTGCGCCTTGCCAGCGATGCGCAGCTGCAGGGGATAGCGCACATCCTTGACGCCGACACGCTGGATCACCAGATGGCGCTCATCGCGCTCGCTTTGGGTGTCGGGAATGTGCAGGGCGCTCGTCAATTGATTCATAAGGGGAGCATCGCACCAACCGAGGAACCTTGCCTCGGTCGGGGCTTACTGGTTTGCGGCTGCGCGCAGCAGCGTCGGACGGCCGCCAAAGCGCTTGAAGATGGATTGCTCGATGCCCGCGGCGTCCAGGCCGCATTGCGACATCAGCTTGGCCGGATCGCCATGTTCGACGAACACATCGGGCAGGCCCAGTTGCAGCACCGGCAGGCTCAGGCCGGCGGCCTGCAGAGACTCCAGCACCGCGCTGCCGGCACCGCCCATCACGCAGCCGTCTTCCACCGTCACCAGGGCGTCGTGCGTGCGTGCCAACTCGGCCACCAGGGCGTCGTCCAGCGGCTTCACGAAGCGCATATTCGCCACCGTGGCGTCGAGCTGCTCGGCCGCCTGCAGGCAGGGGTAGAGCAAGGTGCCAAAGGCCAGGATGGCGATGCGCGGCCCCTGGCCCTGCAGGCGGCCGCTCTCGCGGCGCATTTCGCCCTTGCCCCATGGCAGGGCCGTCATCTGCTTCTGCACCGGCACACCCACGCCAGCGCCGCGCGGATAGCGCACCGTGGCCGGGCCATCGTGCTGGAAGCCGGTGTAGAGCGCCTGGCGGCATTCGTTCTCGTCCGCCGGCGTCAGCAGGGCCATGTTCGGAATGCAGCGCGTGTAGGCAATGTCGTAGTTGCCGGCATGGGTGGCACCATCGGCACCCACCAGGCCGGCACGATCGAGCGCGAACAGCACCGGCAGGTTCTGGATCGCCACATCGTGGATCATCTGGTCGTAGGCGCGCTGCAGGAAGGTGGAGTAGATCGCCACCACCGGCTTCAGCCCCTCGCAGGCCAGGCCCGCGCCGAAGGTCACCGCATGCTGCTCGGCAATGCCGACGTCGTGATAGCGGGTCGGGAAGCGCTTGTGGAAGTCCACCATGCCCGAACCCTCGCGCATCGCGGGGGTGATGCCCACCAGGCGCGCGTCGGCCTCGGCCATGTCGCACAGCCAGTCACCGAAGATCTGGGTGAAGGTGGGCTTGGGCGGCGTGGCCGGCTTGACGAAACCCACCGCCGGATCGAACTTGCCCGAGGCGGCGTGGTACTTGACCGGATCGGCCTCGGCCAGCTTGTAGCCCTGACCCTTCTTGGTCACCACATGCAGGAACTGCGGGCCCGAGCGGCTGCGCAGGTTCTCCAGCGTGGGGATCAGCGCATCGAGGTCATGGCCATCGATCGGGCCCACATAGTTGAAGCCGAACTCCTCGAAGATGGTGCCGGGCACGACCATGCCCTTGGTGTGCTCCTCGAAGCGGCGCGCAAACTCGTACAGCGGCGTGTTCTTCAGCACGCTCTTGGCGCCCTCGCGCGCGGCGCCGTAGAACTTGCCGCTCATCAGGCGCGCCAGATACTTGTTGAGTGCGCCCACCGGCGGGCTGATCGACATGTCGTTGTCGTTCAGTATCACCAGCACGTCGCCCATCAGGCCGCCATGCGAGACGCCGGCATTGTTGAGTGCCTCGAAGGCCATGCCCGCCGTCATCGAGCCGTCGCCGATGATGGCCACGGCCTTGCGATGCTCGCCCTTGAGCTTGGCGGCCATGGCCATGCCATGGGCGGCCGAGATCGAGGTGGAGGAATGGCCGGTGCCGAAGGTGTCGTACTCGCTCTCGTCGCGGCGCGGAAAGCCGCTGATGCCGCCCAGCTGGCGCAGGCCCGCCATGGCCTCGCGGCGGCCCGTCAGCACCTTGTGCGGATAGGTCTGGTGGCCCACATCCCAGACCAGCCGGTCATGCGGGGTGTTGAACACATAGTGCAGCGCCACAGTCAGTTCCACCGCGCCCAGGTTGGAGCCCAGGTGGCCACCGGTCTTGGAGACGCTCTCCAGCACATAGGCGCGCAGCTCGTCGGCCAGCTTGGCCAGATCGGTGCGCGGCAGCCGGCGCAGATCGGCCGGGCTGTTGATGGTGCGCAGGAGCGAGAAATTCATGTGCGATGCATCCCGAGCTGTCAGTTGTCCCGGTCCACCACGCGGTCGGCCAGCAGGCTGAGCCAGGCGGTGTTGGTGAGCCCCGAGCGCGCCAGCGCCGCATGGGCTTGCGCGCGCAGTTCATCGGCGTAGCGGCGCGCGCCGTCCAGGCCCATCAGGCTCACATAGGTGGGCTTGTTGGCCTCCTGGTCCTTGCCGGCGGTCTTGCCCAGCACGGCGGAGTCCTGGGTCACGTCCAGGATGTCGTCCACCACCTGGAAGGCCAGGCCGATGGCGGCGCCATAGTCGGTCAGCGCGGCCCAGGTCGCGGGCGTGGTCTCGCCACAGGCGGCGCCCATCAGCACGCTGCCCTGCAGCAGCACGCCGGTCTTGCGGCGGTGCATGTCGCGCAACGTGGCCTCGTCCAGGTCCTTGCCAACGCTGGCCAGATCGATGGCCTGGCCGCCGGCCATGCCGGCATGGCCCGAGGCGCGCGCCAGCAGCGCGCACAGGCGCGCCTGCAGGGCCGGCGCGATGCCGGCCTCCGGCGTCAGAACCTCGAAGGCCAGGGCCTGCATGGCGTCGCCCGCCAGCATGGCCTGGGCCTCGCCGAATTGCACATGCACGGTGGGCTTGCCACGGCGCAGCACGTCGTTGTCCATGCAGGGCATATCGTCATGGATCAGGGAGTAGGCGTGGATCAGCTCCACCGCCGTGCCGGCACGCAGGGCGGCCGGGGCGTCGCCGTCGACCGCCTCGCAGGCGGCCAGCACCAGCAGCGGCCGCAGGCGCTTGCCGGCACCCAGCACGCCATAACGCATCGCCTCGCCCAGTCCGGCGGGCGCATCCGCAGGCACCCATTCGTCCAGCGCCCGCTCGTAAGCCAGCAGAGCGCGCTGCATCCATTGTTCAAATACGCCTGCATCCACGCTCAGGACTCCTCCCAGGTTTTCATCTCGCCACCCTCCAGCACCTTGACCTGTTGCTCCACGGCCTGCAGGCGGGCGCGGCAAAAACCCAGCAGCTCCGCGCCACGGCGATAGCTGTCCAGCAATTGATCCAGCGGCAATGCCCCGGCCTCCATGGATGCGACCAGGCGCTCCAGCTCGTCGAGCGCGAGCTCGTAACTGGCTGGAACTGCCGCTGGTGCAGCGGCTTTGCTGGTGGGCATGGGAGGCTTGCTCATGTCGAAATGCGAAAGCGGGATTGTAGTCACCGGCGCAAGGCCGGTCTTAGAGCACCCACACCTTGTCACACACCCACCACACCCCCCGCAGGGAGGATGGCGATGGCGGCCATTGCCGAGACCCTGCCCGGAATGCCGCGGCATGGGTACAATCCCGCCCTCGCTGCCCACCGCCCTTGCGACGGTGGCGCGGCGTATGGGAGCCCGGCCTGGAAGCAACCTTCTGGCCGGGCTTTTTGACACAAACCCGGCTCCGCGCCCAGGCGTCAAGCTTCATTGGCGCCCCACCGCGACGGACTCGGGGGGTTGACATTGGTTTCTTGGAGACCCTCTTGGATCATGTCCGACCTGAGCATCCCTCTCTCGGCGCTTGAACGCAGCAAGACGCAGCTGCCTGTCACTTCCTATTTCGATGAGGGCCTGTTCCGCAAGGAACAGGAACTGATCTTCCAGCCTGGGCCTCGCTACCTGGGGCATGCGCTCGCCGTGCCCGAGGTAGGCGACTTCTATGCACTGCCCCAGGAGGGCGAGGGCCGCGCCATCGTGCGCACGCCCGAGGGCCTGGAGCTGATCTCCAACGTCTGCCGGCACCGCCAGGCGGTGATGCTGCGTGGCCGCGGCAATACCAAGAGCAATGTGGTCTGCCCGCTGCACCGATGGACCTACGATTTGAAGGGCCAATTGGTCGGCGCGCCGCATTTCGAGCAGGACCCCTGCCTGAACCTGAACCGCTACCAGCTCAGGGATTGGAACGGCCTGCTGTTCGAGGACAACGGTCGCGACATCGCGGCCGAACTGGCGGCCGTGGGCCCGCGCGCCGAGCTGGACTTCAGTGGCTATGTGCTCGACAAGATCCATGTGCACGAGTGCGACTACAACTGGAAGACCTTCATCGAGGTCTATCTGGAGGACTACCACGTCGGCCCCTTCCACCCCGGACTGGGCAAGTTCGTCACCTGCGACGATCTGGCCTGGGAATTCGGCAAGCACCACTCGGTGCAGACGGTGGGCATCCACAAGGCGCTCGAGAAGCCCGGCTCCGAGGTCTACAGCAAGTGGCACCAGCAGGTGCTGCAGTTCCGCGGCGGCGAGCCGCCCAAGCAGGGCGCGATCTGGCTGACCTACTACCCGCACATCATGGTGGAGTGGTATCCGCATGTGCTGGTGGTGTCGACGCTGTTCCCCAAGGGCCCGCAGAAGACCACCAATGTGGTGGAGTTCTACTACCCTGAGGAGATCGCCGCCTTCGAGCGTGAGTTCGTCGAAGCCAACCAGGCCGCCTATATGGAGACCTGCATCGAGGACGACGAGATCGCGCTGCGCATGGACTGGGGCCGCAAGGCCTTGATGGAGCGCGGCGACAACGAGGTCGGGCCCTACCAGAGCCCGATGGAGGACGGCATGCAGCATTTCCACGAGTGGTACCGCCGCGAAATGCAGCTCTGAGGCCTTTGCAGGCCATCCACACACCGCCCCACCGAAAGATCGGTCGGGCGGTTTTTTCATGCCCGCGTGGAGAATGCCGGCCATGCCCGCTTCCCTGATGATGGTGCTTGCCACCTTTTTGTTCGCCTCCATGGGCGTGTGCGTCAAGCTGGCCTCGGGCCAGTACGACGCGGGCGAGATCGTCATGTACCGCGGCCTGGTCGGCACCCTGGTGATGGCGGGCCTGGCCTGGCAGCAGGGCATCAGCCTGCGCACCCAGGTGCCGGCGATGCATTTCTGGCGCAGCCTCTCGGGCGTGATCGCGCTCTCGCTGTGGTTCTACTCGATCGGCAAGCTGCCGCTCGCCACCGCGATGACGCTCAACTACATGTCCTCGGTGTGGATGGCGCTGTTCCTGATCGGCGGCGCGGTGATGCTGGGCAGCGCCCGCATCGATGGCCGCCTGGTTGCCGCGGTGCTGCTGGGCTTTGCCGGCGTGGCCCTGGTGCTGCGCCCCACCATTGATCAGCAGCAGGCCTGGCATGGCATCGCCGGCCTGCTCTCGGGCATGCTCTCGGCGATGGCCTATCTGCAGGTCACCGCGCTGGGTCGGGCCGGCGAGCCCGAGGTGCGCATCGTCTTCTACTTCTCGCTGGGCGGGGCGCTGGCGGGATGCATCAGCACGCTGGCGCTGAAACTGGGCGGCCAGGGCGACTGGCATGGCCACGATCCGCAAGGCCTGACCCTGCTGCTCGCCGTGGGCCTGCTGGCCACCACGGCACAATGGCTGATGACGCGTGCCTACGGGCGCGGCAAGACCCTGGTGAACGCCAGCCTGCAATACCTGGGCATCGTGTTCTCGGCCCTTTACGGCGTGCTGCTGTTCAAGGATGCGCTGGGGGCCAGCGCCCTGCTGGGCATCGCCCTCATCATTGCCGCCGGCCTGGCCGCCACCCTGCTGCGCACCCGCAGCACACCGATCGACAGCCAACATTCCGTGAGCGAATCATGAACATGCCCTACCGCACACTCATCAGCGCCAGCGAGCTGCGCGCCCTGCAAGCACAGGGTCAGGTCTTGCTGATCGTGGACGCCAGCTTCGACCTCGCCGACACCGGCGCCGGCGAGCGCAGCCATGCCGAGGGCCATCTGCCCGGCGCCCACTATCTGCACCTGGATCGCGAGCTGAGCGGCGCCAAGACGGGAAGCAATGGCCGCCACCCCCTGCCCGAGCGCGGCGCCTTTGCCGCACGCATGGCCGCGCTGGGCCTGACGCCCCAGACCCAGGTGGTAGCCTACGACGCCCAGGGCGGCATGTACGCCGCCCGGCTCTGGTGGATGTTGCGCTGGCTGGGCCATGAGGCCGTGGCGGTGCTGGACGGCGGCAAGGCGGCCTGGCTGGCCAGCGGCGGCGCGCTCGGCACCGAGGCGCCCGTCGTGCCGGCGTTGGCCGGCCACTTCGTGGCGGGCGATTCCTTGGCTCCCGCGCTGGACGCCTCCGCCCTGCAAGCCCAGCTTGGCCGGGTGCGCCTGATCGACGCGCGCGCCGGCGAGCGCTTCCGCGGCGAGGTCGAGCCGCTGGATGCACGGGCCGGCCATATCCCCGGCGCCAGCAACCGCTTCTTCAAGGACAACCTGCAGGCCGACGGCTGTTTCAAGAGCGCCGACACCCTGCGCGCCGAGTTCGCCCCCCTGCTCGCGCCCTATGCGGCCGAGGCCGTGGTGCACCAGTGCGGCTCGGGCGTCACCGCCTGTCACAACCTGCTGGCAATGGAAGTAGCCGGGCTAGCGGGCTCGCAGCTCTACCCGGGCTCGTGGAGCGAATGGTCGTCCGACCCCTCGCGACCGGTGGCGCAAGGCTAGCCTTGACATAGCGCAAGGCGGGCGGAAGATCAGGGCGCCACACTGGACGCATCAAAACCCCACCCTGAGACAGGAGGACCGCCATGTTCAAACGCATCATCGTCCCGACCG
Organism: Paucibacter sediminis; assembly: GCF_030254645.1. Lineage (NCBI taxonomy): Bacteria > Pseudomonadati > Pseudomonadota > Betaproteobacteria > Burkholderiales > Sphaerotilaceae > Roseateles > Paucibacter sediminis. Next base: position 3,212,471 of record NZ_CP116346.1, on the reverse strand, counting down.
ACGGCTCGGACATCACCAGCAACGCCATCAGCACCGCCGTGGCGCTGGCCAAGGTGCATGGCGCCAAGCTCTATGCCGTGAGCGTCAAGGAACCCTTCCCCTACAGCGCAGTCTCCGAGATGCAGCCGACCCCGCCGCAGGAGTTCTTCGACGCCCAGGAGCGCATTGCCCAGAGCCGCCTGAAGAGCGTGCTGGCCGCGGCCGAAGCCGGCGGCGTGCCCTGCGAGGCCCACAGCATCGAAGCCCTGCACGCCTGGGAAGCCATCATCGAGCATGCCAAGCGTGTCGACGGCGACCTGGTGGTGATGGCCTCGCATGGCCGTCGCGGTGTGCAGGCCCTGCTGCTCGGCAGCGAGACCCAGAAGGTGCTGACCCACAGCACCATCCCGGTGCTGGTGGTGCGCTGACGCCTCAGCGCCCGCGCGCGCCAACGCCCCGTGCCTCGCGGCCGGGGCGTTTTTTCTTTCAGTGCTGGCCGCCCACCGCCAGCACCACGATGCCCATGCCCACAGCCAGCCACAGCAGCTGCAGCGCGGTTTCGCGCCAGGGCAGGCGGCGCTGCAACTGCGGGATCAGATCGGCCACCGCCACATAGACAAAGCTGCTCGAGGCCGCCACCAGCAGATAGGGGAACAGCTGCTCCCAGGGCCCCACCAGGAAGTAGCCCAGCACCCCGCCGGCCACCGCCGCCAGGCCCGAGATGGCATTGAACAGCAGCGCCTTGGCGCGCGAGAAACCGGCGTTCAGCAGCACGATGTAGTCGCCCACCTCCTGCGGGATCTCGTGCGCGATGATGGCCAGCGCGGTGATCCAGCCCAGGTGCTGGTCGGCCAGAAAGGCCGCGGCGATGATGATGCCGTCGCAGAAATTGTGGATGCTGTCGCCCACCAGCACCGCCAGGCCGCCGCGCCCGGCCTGCTCCTCGTCGAAGTGATGATGGTGGTGGTGGCCGTCGCCCTCGTGGTGGTGGGTATGGCGGTAGAGCTCGGCCTTCTCCAGCAGGAAGAAGAACATCAGGCCGCCCAGCAGCGTCAGGAACAGGCTGTGCGGGCTGGCCTGGCTCTCGAAGGCCTCGGGCAGCACATGCAGCAGCGCGGTGGCCAGCAGCACGCCGGTCGACAGGCTCACCAGATGCTTGACCACGCGGCTCAGCAGCGCCACCGTCAGGCTGGCCGCGATGAGCACCGACAGCAGGCCGCCGGCCAGGGTCGCGAGCACGATATAGAGCAGGGTCATGGATGGCAAACAAAAGGCGCACCCGATGGTGCGCCGGCAGCGAAGACTTGTTGGCTTTGATTCTCGCAGACCTGTCAAGACCTCGTGGCAGGACGCCCATGGCGGCGTGATTTGACGCAATCAGCAGCGACAATCGCCGCCCATGACCGTGCCCCGTACCGCCCCCCCTGCCCTTGCCGCCATCGACATGGGCTCCAACAGCTTCAGGCTCGAGATTGCCCAGCTCAACCGCAGCAACTACCGCCGCCAGGAATACCTGAAGGAGACGGTGCGCCTGGGGGCAGGTCTTGACGCCAACGGCGAGCTCACCGAGGCGGCCATGCAGCGCGGCCTGGATTGCCTGGCCCGCTTTGCCCAGCGTCTGCAGGGCTTCGAGCCCGGCCGGGTGCGTGCGGTGGCCACGCAGACGCTGCGCGAGGCGCGCAACCGCAACAGCTTTCTGGCGCGTGCCCAGGCGGTGCTGGGCCATCCGATCGAGGTGATCTCGGGCCGCGAGGAAGCGCGCCTGATCTTTGCGGGGGTGGCGCGGCTGCAGCCTTCGCAGACGCCGCGCCTGGTGATCGACATCGGCGGCCGCTCCACCGAAATGATCCTGGGCCATGGCCGCGTGCCGCTGAAGGCCGAGTCCTTCCAGGTCGGCAGCGTCAGCCTGTCGATGCGCTTCTTTCCCGAGGGCCGCTTCAGCGCCGAGGCCTTCCGTGCCGCCCAGGTGGCCGCCGGCGCCGAGCTGGAAGAGGCGCTGAGCCAGTTCTCGCGCCCGCTCGCCCAGCCCGCCTGGGTGGAGGCGCTGGGCTCCTCCGGCACGGTCGGCGCGGTGGCGCAGATCCTCGCCGCCACCGGCGTCACCGATGGCAGCATCACCCCCGAGGCGCTGCGCTGGTGCATCGAGCAATGCATCGCGGTGGGCCATATGGACAAGCTCAAGCTGCCAGGGCTGAAAGAAGACCGCCGCGCCGTGGTGGGTGGCGGCCTGTGCATCCTCTACACCCTGCTGACGCAGTTCGGCATCGAGCGCCTGCAGCCCGCCAAGGGCGCGCTGCGCCAGGGCGTGATCTTCGATCTGGCGGAACGCCTGGAGGCCGCCCAGCTGGCCCAGGGCCGCGACATGCGCGACCAGTCGGTGGCCGAGCTACAGCGGCGCTTCGGCGTGGACCGCGAGCAGGCCGGCCGCGTGCAAGACCTGGCCCTGGCGCTCTACAAGCAGCTGCAGCCGCGCGCGCCGCGCGAGCTGCAGCGCGAGCTGGGCTGGGCCGCCGCCCTGCATGAGCTGGGCATGATGGTCTCGCACCACGACCACCACCGCCACACCGCCTACCTGCTCGCCCATGTGGATGCCAGCGGCTTCTCGCAGAACCAGCTCAAGCGCCTGGGCGATCTGGCCCTGGGCCAGCGCGGCGGCCTGCGCAAGCTGGAACCGCAGCTCGGCGACGAGACCCTGCTGTGGCAGGTGCTGGCGCTGCGCCTGGCCGTCATCCATGCCCATGCGCGCGGCGCCATCGCCGAGGGCTCCATGCGCCTGCAGCGCCAGGGCCGGCGCGTGCGGGTGCAGCTGGACCGGGACTGGGCCGCGGCACAGCCGCGCGCCTTCTACCTGATGCAGGAAGAGCTGCAGGCCTGGTCCAAGCTCGAGCTGGTCGAGCTGACGCTGCAGGCCTGAGCGGTCGGCTGCCGATCAGCCGGCCGCTCAACCAGCGATATAGCGGCGCATCAGCGCCTGCTGCGCGCTCACGCCCGTCTCGGCGACGCGCTGGCTGTGCCCGTCCGGGCCGAGCTGCCAGGCGTCCAGACGGTCGTGCAGATAGGGCATCAGCGCCTCGTCGATGACGCGCTGACGCAGCGCCGGGTCGAGCACCGGCCAGGCCACCTCGATGCGGCGGAACATATTGCGGCTCATCCAATCCGCACTGGACAAATACAAAACTTCGTCGGCTTCGCTGACGCCCCAGCGGAAGTAGCAGATGCGCGTGTGCTCGAGGAAGCGCCCCACCACCGAGCGCACCAGGATGTTGTCGGTCTGGCCGGGCAGGCCCGGCGGCAGCATGCAGGCGCCGCGCACGATCAGGTCGATCCTGGCGCCGGCCTGGCCGGCCGCGATCAGGCCCGCGATCAGCTCGGCATCGGTGAGCGCATTGATCTTCACCACCACGCGCGCCGGCTGCCCCGCGCGCGCCGCCCGCGCCACCTGTGCCAGGTGCTCGAGCATGCGGCTGTGCATATTGAAGGGCGCCAGCAGCAGGCGCTTGGGCGCCTTGAACTTGGAGAGCGCGGCCAGCTCGCGGAACACCAGATCGGCGTCGGCGGTGAGCTCGGGGTCGGCGGTCAGGTGGCCCAGATCGGTATAGAGGCGCGCGGTCTTGGGGTTGTAGTTGCCGGTGGAGAGATGGGCATAGCGGCGCAGCACCGGCTTGCCCAGCTTGCCGACCTCGCGGCGCGTCACCAGCAAGAGCTTGGCATGGGTCTTCATGCCGACGATGCCGTACACCACCTGAGCGCCCACCGCCTCCAGGCGCTCGGCCCAGTTGATATTGGCCTCTTCGTCGAAGCGCGCCTTCAGCTCCACCACCACCATCACTTCCTTGCCGCGCCGCGCCGCCTCGATCAGCAGGTCCATCAGTTCGGACTTGCTGCCGGTGCGGTAGACCGTCTGCTTGATGGCCAGCACGTCGGGGTCCTCGACCGCCTCGCGCAGGAACTGCACCACCGGCTCGAAGCTCTCGAAGGGATGGTGCAGCAGCACATCGCCCTTGCGCAGGCGGTGGAATATGGACTTCTGGCGCGGCAGCCGGCCCTGCGGCCAGACCGGTTCGTGCGGCAGGAAGCGCAGCTCGGGCGCATCGCACTGGTCGATCAGCTCGTTCAGGCGCACCAGGTTCACCGGGCCGTTGACGTGGTAGAGCGCCGCCGCCGGCATGTCGAACTGCTCGAGCAGGAAGTTGGAGAGCTCGGCCGGGCAGGTGTTCACCACCTCCAGCCGCACCGCGCGGCCGAAGTGGCGCGTCGTCAGGCCCGAGCGCAGCGCATGGCGCAGGTTCGCCACCTCCTCCTCGTCGACCTCCAGGTCGGAGTCGCGCGTGACGCGGAACTGCGAAAAGGCCTCCACATGGCGGCCCGGGAACAGCTCCTCCAGGTGCGCGCGGATCACGCTGGTCAGCAGCACAAAGGCCTGCTGGCCCTCGCTGACGGTGGCCGGCAGCTTGATGACGCGCGGCAGCACGCGCGGCACCTTGACGATGGCGATGCGGTTGTCGCGCCCGAAGGCGTCCTTGCCCGACAGCCGCGCAATGAAGTGCAGCGACTTGTTGGCTACCTGCGGAAAAGGATGGGCGGGGTCCAGGCCCACCGGCACCAGCAGCGGGCGCACCTCGCGCTCGAAGAACTTGGCCACCCAGTGGCGCTGGGTCTCGTTGCGATCGGCATGGTTGAGGATGACGATGCGCTCCTCGCGCAGCGCCGGCATCACCTGCTCGTTGAAGATCGCGTACTGCTCGTCGATTAGGTCATGGGCGGCACGCGCCACCCGCTCCACGTCGCGCGAGCTCACCGCATTCACCGGGTCGCGCGCGGCATCCAGCATGTCGGCGAAGCGCACCTCGAAGAACTCGTCGAGATTGGACGAGACGATGCAGATATAGCGCAGCCGCTCCAGCAGCGGTACATCGCTGCGTTCAGCCTGGGCCAGCACACGTTTGTTGAATTCGAGGATGGCCTGCTCGCGATTGAGCAAGGCGACGTCTGGCAGGGTCATGCGCCGATTCTATGAACGCCTCGTGACGAATTCGTGACGGCCGCCCAGTCCAGGATCTCCAGCTCGCCATCGGCATGCTCGACCAGGGCGGTCAGGCTTTCCACCCAGTCGCCGTCGTTGCAGTAGAGGATGCCGTCGATCATGCGGAGCTCGGCATGGTGGATATGGCCGCACACCACGCCCTGCACGCCGCGCTTGCGCGCCTCGCGCGCCACCGCCACCTCGAAGTCGGAGACATAGCTGACCGCGCGCTTGACCTTGAGCTTGAGGTATTTGGACAGGCTCCAGTAGGGCAGGCCCAGGCGCGCGCGCAGCGAGTTCAGGTGCCGGTTCAGCTTGAGGGTGAATTCGTAGGCGCTGTCGCCCAGATGCGCGAGCCAGCGCGCGCACTGGATCACGCCGTCGAACAGGTCGCCGTGGGTGATCCAGAGCTTGCGGCCATCCGCCGTCTCGTGGATCCAGTCCTCGGCCACCTCGATGCCACCGAAGCTGTGCTGCAGGTATTTGCGCGCGAACTCGTCGTGGTTGCCCGGGATGAAGATCACCCGACAGCCCTTGCGCGCCTTGCGCAGCAGCTTCTGCACCACGTCGTTGTGCGTCTGCGGCCAGTACCAGCTGCGGCGCAGCTGCCAGCCGTCGATGATGTCGCCCACCAGAAAGAGCTGCTCGCATTCCACCGTGCGCAGGAATTCCAGCAGCGCGCCGGCCTGGCAACCGGGCGTGCCCAGGTGCAGATCGGAAATCCAGACGCTGCGGTAGCGCAAGCGCCCCTCTTCCGCGTCGGCGGGCGCGGCCGGCTCGGCGATGAAGGCGCTGGGGCTGGCGACGCGCGCCATCACGTAATCGGGCTGCATGGACCGCAAGCTTGCCAAGCCGGCATGACGCGCCGGTGACGACCCGGATAATGCGGCCCATGCATTTGATGATTCCCTACGCCAGCGCGCTGGGCGAGGAAGCGCGGCACTGCCTGCGTGAACTGACCCTGCCCAATCTCTCTGCCCTGCTGGGGCGCCTGGTCGCCGAGCCCGAACTGCTGGGCGAGGATGAGTACAGCCTGAACACCGCCCAGGAGCTGGCGCTGGCCCGCTTGCGCGGTTTGCCAGCCGCCACCGCACTGCCGACCGCCGCCTGGCTGCGCGAACAGACGAGGCCGCGCGACGGCCAGGCCTGGGCGCTGCTGACGCCCCTGCACCTCTCGGTGGGCACCGACCAGGTCACCGCCCTGGGCCCGCGCCATCTGGCCTTGGACGAGGCCGAGGCGCGCGCCTTTTTCGCGGCCCTGGCGCCGCTGTTCCCCGCCGATGAGGGCTGGGCCTGCGAATTCCTGGCGCCCGACCAATGGCTGGTCGCCCATCCCAGCCTCGACGCCCTGCCCAGCGCCAGCCTGGAGCGCGTGCTGGACCGCAGCGTCAGCAGCTGGATGCCGGAGGCGCGCGCGCTGCGCCTCTTGCAGAACGAGATCCAGCTGATGCTGCACGGCCTGCCGCTCAACGCCGCGCGCGAGGCGCGCGGCGCCCTGGCGCTGAACTCGGTTTGGATCAGCGGCTGCGGCATCGGCCGGGGCCAGGTCTTGCCGGCCGAGCTGCAGCAGGAATTCGGCCTGCGCGAGCCCCTGCTGAGCGGCGACTGGCCGGCCTGGATGGAGGCCTGGCGCGCGCTCGACGCCGGCCCGCTGGCGGCGCTGCTGCGCGCCTCGGCCACGCAGCCGGTGCGCCTCACCCTGTGTGGCGAGCGCCATGCGCGCAGCTGGGCCGGCACGCCCGCCCAGGGCTGGCGCAAGCTCAGGCAGGCGCTGCTGCCGCCCAGCGCAGACGCGACTCTCACACTGGAGGCCTTATGAATCAGCCGCGCCTCGTCACCCGCGATGTACCGCCCCGCGAGGCCTGGGCGCTGGAGCAGGCTGGCATCTCGCCCTTGCTGGCGCGCCTGTTCGCCGCGCGCGGCGTGCGCTCGGCCGAGGAGCTGGACGACGGGCTTGCCAAGCTGCTGCCGCCCGAGGGCCTGAAGGGCATCGCCGAGGCCGCCGGCCTGCTGGCCGACAGCCTGCTCGCCGGCGAGCACATCTGCATCGTGGCCGACTACGACTGCGACGGCGCCACCGCCTGCGCCGTGGCGCTGCGCGGCCTGGCCCTGCTGGGGGCAAGACCCGACACCCTGCACTATGTGGTGCCGGACCGCGCCGTGCATGGCTATGGCCTCACGCCCACCATCGTCGAGCTGGCGCTGCCGCTGCGGCCGCAACTCCTGATGACGGTGGACAACGGCATCGCCAGCCATGCCGGCGTGGCGCATGCGCGCGCGCTCGGGCTGAAGGTGCTGGTGACCGACCACCATCTGCCGGCCCTGGTGGACGGCGCGGTGCTGCTGCCCGAGGCGCACGCGATGCTCAACCCCAACCAGCCGGGCTGCGAGTTCGCGAGCAAGAACCTGGCGGGCGTGGGCGTGGCTTTTTACCTGCTGCTGGCGCTGCGCGGTGAGTTGCGCAAGCGCGGTCGATTTGATTCCAGCACGCAACCCAAGTTGGATGGCCTGCTCGACCTGGTGGCGCTGGGCACGGTGGCCGATGTGGTGAAGCTCGATGCCAACAACCGCCGCCTGGTGGCGCAGGGCCTGCGCCGCATGCGCGCCGGCCGCATGCAGCCGGGCATCGCCGCGCTCTTCACCGCGGCGGGCCGCGATGCCAGCCGCGCCAATGCCTTCGACCTCGGCTTTGCGCTGGGCCCGCGCATCAATGCCGCCGGCCGCCTGTCCGACATGACGGTGGGCATCGAATGCCTGCTCTGCGATGACAGCACGCGCGCGCTCGAACTCGCCAAGCTGCTGGACGCCATCAACCGCGAGCGCCGCGAGATCGAGGCCGGCATGCGCGAGCAGGCCGAGGCCCAGCTGGAGGCCCTCATGCCGGCCGGCGATGCCCCGGCCGCGCTGGCCATCTTCGACCCCGCCTTCCACGAGGGCGTGGTGGGCATCGTCGCCTCGCGCCTGAAGGACCGCGTGCACCGCCCCGCCTTCGTGTTCGCGCGCGGCGCCGACGGCCAGCTGAAGGGCTCGGGGCGTTCGATCCCCGGCTTCCATCTGCGCGACGCGCTGGACCTGATCACCAAGCGCCATCCCGATCTGCTGAAGAAGTTCGGCGGCCATGCGATGGCGGCCGGCTGCACCCTGGCCGACGACGGTTTCGAGCGCTTCAACAGTGCCTTCCAGCAGGTCGCGGCCGAGTGGCTGGATGAGCAGGCCCTCACGCGCACCCTGCGCACCGACGGCCCGCTGGCGCCCGAGCTCTTCAACGCCGCCACGGTGCGCGAGCTCGATGCCCAGGTCTGGGGCCAGGCCTTCGAGGCACCGCTGTTCTGCGACCAGGTGCAGATCGTCTCGCAGCGCCTGGTGGGCGAGCGGCACCTGAAGCTGCGCCTGCGCCAGGGCGGCTTGCTGCGCGATGCGATCTGGTTCGGCCGCAGCGAGCCGGTGCCCGACGAGGCACGCCTGGCCTACCGCCTGAGCCTGGACGAATACCAGGGTCAGGAGCGCATCCAAATGGTGGTCGAGGCGCTCGTCTGAGGCCCGCCACCTAGAATCGGGGCGTGACTACCCTGCATGCCTGTACCAACGCCGATCTGCACTGCCACTCGGTCGTCTCCGACGGCACCCTGAGCCCCGAACTGCTGGCCGCGCGCGCCAAGGCCAATGGCGTGGAGTTGTGGGCGCTGACCGATCACGACGAGGTGGGCGGCCAGGCGCGCGCCCGCGATGCCGCGCTGGCGCTGGGCCTGCCCTATCTGACCGGCACCGAGATCTCGGTGAGCTTTGCCGGGCGCGTGGTGCACATCGTCGGCCTGGGTTTCGACCCTCAGAACGCCGCCCTGGTGGCCGGCCTGCATGCCACCCGCGGCGGCCGCGAGGCGCGTGCCCGCGAGATGGCGGCCGGCCTGGCCCAGGTGGGCATCAAGGGCGCCTTCGAGGGCGCCAGCCACTATGTGGGCAACCCCGAGCTGATCTCGCGCACCCATTTCGCGCGCTTCCTGGTCGACAGCGGTGTCTGCAGCGATGTCTCCGAGGTGTTCCGCCGCTTCCTCACCGAGGGCAAGCCCGGCTATGTGCCGCACCGCTGGGCCGCGCTGGGCGATGCGGTGCGCTGGATCAACGAGGCCGAGGGCTTGGCGGTGATCGCCCACCCGGGCCGCTACGACTTCACGCCCACCGAGGAATACGCCCTCATCACCGAATTCATCGCCCATGGCGGGCGCGGCATCGAGGTGGTGACCGGCAGCCACACCGCCGCCGAGGCCCAGAAGTACACCGAGACGGCGCTGGAGTTCGGCCTGCTGGCCTCGCGCGGCTCGGACTTCCACAGCCCCACCGAGAGCCACACCGATCTGGGCCGCCTGCCCGATCTCTCCGGCCGCCTCACGCCGGTCTGGCAGGCGCTGCAACACCGCGTGCAGCGCCCCGCCCCGTGAACGCACAGCGCCCGGGCCTGGGCATTGCGCTGATCATCCTGATGGCGAGCTGCTTCGCCAGCATGGACAGCACGATCCGCTATCTCGGCGCCTTCCTGCCGGTGCTGCTGATCCTGTGGGCGCGCTACAGCGTGCAGGCCCTGGTGATGGCGGCCTGGCTGGGCTGGCGCGCCGCCCGGCAGGGCTCGCTGGCGGGGCTGCGCGCCGCCCATCCGCGCTTCCAGCTGGTGCGCGGCCTGCTGCTGCTGGCCACCAGCGCGATGAGCTTCTACGGCGTGCAGGCGATGCCGGTGGCCGAGTTCAGCGCCATCAATATGCTCACCCCGGTGATCGTCACCCTGCTGGCCGCCACCCTGCTGCACGAGCATGTCTCGCCGCTGCGCTGGGCCCTGGTGGTGGGCGGCTTCGCCGGCGCGCTGATCGTGATCCGACCGGGCAGCGGCACCTTCGGCTGGGCGGTGCTGTTCCCGCTTGCCGGCGCCTGCTTCTACGCCAGCTTCCAGGTGCTGACGGCCAAGCTGGCCTCGCTGGAAGACCCCTACACCACGCATTTCTACACCGGCCTCACCGGCGCCCTGCTGCTGAGCCTGCTGCTGGCGCTGGGGCCTGTCGAGGTGATGGCGCCGCTGCGCGCCGCGCCGCCCTGGCAATGGGGCTTGCTGCTGGGTATCGGCGCGCTCGGCACGGTGGGCCATCTGCTGCTGATCCTGGCCCTGGGCCTGGCACCCACCGGCGTGCTGATGCCTTTTGTCTATGTGCAGATCGCGGTGGCGGCGGCGATCGGCTGGCTGGCCTTCGACCATGTGCCCGATGGCTATGCCTGGCTGGGCATGGCGGTGGTGTCGGCCAGCGGCGCCAGCTCGGCCTGGCTGAACGTGCGTCAGCGTACCCGGCCCGCCACAGTCACCGCCGACACCATCGCCGACTGATGCGCCGGGCCCTCGGCTTGGTCAACAATAAGCCATGGCGCAATTCTTCGAAGTCCACCCCGAGAACCCGCAACAGCGCTTCCTCAAGCAGGCCGCGCAAATCCTCCAGTCCGGCGGCGTCGGTGCGATCCCGACCGACTCCAGCTACGCGCTGGTATGCCGGCTGGACGACAAGGCCGCCGTCGACCAGCTGCGCCGCGTGCGCGGCGTGGACGACAAGCATCACCTCACGCTCTTGTGCCGCGATCTCAGCGAACTGGCCAATTTCGCCCGCGTCGACAACCGCCAGTACCGCCTGCTCAAGCTGGCAACACCTGGCCCCTTCACCTTCATCCTGGAAGCCACCAAGGAAGTGCCGCGGCGCGTCTCGCACCCTTCGCGCCGCACCATCGGCCTGCGCGTGCCGGATCACAAGGTCACCCAGGATCTGCTGGCCCTGATGGGCGAGCCGCTGCTGGCCACCACCCTGATCCCGCCCGGCGAGAGCGAGGCGCTGAATGACGCCGGCGAGATCAGCGAGCGCTTCGACCGCGTGCTGCAGGTGATCGTCGACGCCGGCGCCTGCCCCCTGCAGCCCACCACGGTGGTGGACCTCACCGCCGACGAGGCCCAGCTGATACGCCGCGGCCGCGGCGACCCGGCCACGCTGGGCTTGCAGGAAGCGTGACTTTTGTCCTCAAGCCGCGGCAGACCGTGCCGATAGCCATCAGATCAGGGGTGAGCTGACACGGCACCCCTGCGCTGCACAAAGAATGGTCGTCGGGAAACGAAGAAGCCTCCGAAAGGGCAGAGCATGAGTCTGTTGACCCAGCTGCGCATCAGCCAGCGCCTCGCATTGAGCTACGGTCTGTTGATCGTCCTGCTCGTCATCATCGGAAGCTACGGCGCCTACAGCGCCAACCGCCTCTCCAAAGACCTGGATCGCACCGCCAACCAGAGCCTGGTGAAGATCGCCGCGGCGAACTCGCTGGAGGGTAACGTCAATGTGGTGGCGCGTGCCGCGCGCGACCTGTTGCTGCTCGACGAGGCGCGCCAGATCAAGAAGCAGCAGGCTGCCATCGACGGCGCGCTGCAGGACAGCGAGAAGCAGCTCGGCAGCCTGCAGGGCAGCATCGAGGGTGCCAAGGAAAGCGATCTGCTGGCCCAGGTGAAGGAACGCCAGGGCAAGTTCTTCGCCGCGGTGGAGAAGTTCCGCAAGGTGCAGAAGGACGGCAGCCCCGACGAGGCACGCGAAAGCCTGATCACCGACGTGCGCCCGGCCCAGCAGGCCTACCAGGACGGCCTCAAGGGCCTGGTGGACCTGCAGTTCGAGAGCGCCCATGACCTGGCCGTCGCCGGTGGCGAGCTGGCGCGCAACTCGGTGCTGGTGACGCTGATCCTGGTGGTGGCCGCGGTGGTGATCGGCGGCGTGGGTGGCCTCGCCATTGCACGCTCCATCGTGGCGCCGGTGAACAAGGCGCGCTCGGCCGCTGAGGCGATCCGCGACGGCGACCTCACCCACGAGATCAGCACCGAGGGCAGCGACGAGTTGAGCCAGATGCTCACCGCGATGCGCGACATGCAGCAGGCGCTCTCGGGCGTGGTCAGCAGCGTCAGCAGCGCGGCCAGCGACGTGGCGCACAGCTCCAGTGCGATCGCCGGCGGCAACAACGACCTGTCGGACCGCACCGCCCGCTCGGCCTCCAGCCTGCAGACCACCGCCGCCTCGGTGGAAGAGATTGCCGCCAACCTCAGCGGCGCCAGCGAGCTGACCCGCAAGGCCGCCGGCATCGCCACCAAGGCGCGCCAGTCGGCCTCGGCCGGCGGCCAGGTGGTGGCCCAGGTGGTGCACACCATGCAGGAGATCAGCGCCAGCTCGCGCAAGATCGGCGACATCATCGGCGTGATCGACGGCATCGCCTTCCAGACCAACATCCTGGCGCTGAACGCCGCGGTGGAAGCGGCGCGCGCCGGCGAGCATGGCCGCGGCTTCGCCGTGGTGGCCTCCGAGGTGCGCGCGCTGGCCTCGCGCTCGGCCGCCGCCGCCAAGGAGATCAAGGTGCTGATCCAGGAATCCTCGGTCAAGGTCGAGAACGGCACCACCCTGGTCAACAACGCCGGCAACACCATCAACAGCGTGGTGGACGAGGTCAACAACATGGGCCAGCTGATCGAGGAGATCTCGCACTCGGCCCAGGAGCAGGCCAGCGGCGTGGGCGTGGTGAACCAGGCCATGAACGAGCTGGACCGCAGCACCCAGCAGAACGCCAGCCTAGTCAGCGAGCTGACCCGCTCCACCGAAGAGCTGACCGGCAGCTCATCGCGCCTGCTGGAGGCCGTCGGCTTCTTCCGTACCCGTTAATCCCGCGACCTATCCCGCACCCCATTCCGCAAGCTGCAAGGAGAACTACACCATGTCGAAGATTTCGAGCGCGGCGCGCTTGGCCCTGGGTCTGCTGGGCGCCCTGCTGATCGCCACGGCCGCGCAGGCGGCGCCCAAGGTGATCAAGAAGGTGCCCCCCGAGTTCCCGGCCGAGGCCTCGCGCAAGGGCGTCAACAAGGGCACGGTGAAGGCCAAGCTCACCATTGAGGCCGACGGCAAGGTCAGCGAGGTGGCCATCGTCGAGGCCGAGCCCAAGCGCGTGTTCGACAAGGCGGTGATCAATGCCCTGATGGAGTGGAAGTTCGAAGGCACCGGCGAGAAGCAGAGCCACGAGGTGAAGCTGGTCTTCAGCAACGAAGACTGATTGAGGCCCCTGCGCTTGCAAGCGCAGAGGCTGATGAGGCGTTCACTCCAGCGCCTTCAGCAGCGTCGCCCGGTCCCAGCCCACCACCCGGACACCCCGCACCAGAAAGGTCGGCGTGCCGGGCGCCTGCAGCGCGACATAGTCGCGCGCGCATGCGGCATCCTGTTCGATCAGGCACATGCGATAGGGCACGCGTTCGGCGTCCAGCCAGCGCTGCGCACGCTGGCAGTAGACACAGCTGCTGCTGGCCAGCATCAGGATGTCGCCCGGCCGGGCCCGCTCGCGCAGCTGCTGCGCCTGCCCGGCCTCGTTCCAGCTGCGCGCGGCCTGGCTCAGGCCCAGCACCGCCAGCACCAGCACCACCAGACCGATGGGGCCACTCAACGCGGCCGAGATACGTTCGCCCATGGCGCCATGCTACGCCGGCAGGGCCTCCTGCGGCACGCGGTAGTCCTGCGGCCCGACCAGGTCGATGCCGCAGGCGAGGTTCTCGGCCCAGCGGATGAACGCCGGCACCGCCTCGCCCGCCAGCGGCGCGCCATGCTGCGGCACGATCATGCGGATGTCGAGCTCGCGCACCATCGCCGCCCACAGGCGCAGCACCTTGTTGCTGACCATGTAGCGGCGGTGGAAGGCCTCCATGCGCGGCACATGCTCGGCCAGGCTGGTGACGATCTGCTCCGGTTTCAGATCCGGCCCCAGCGAGGCGCCCAGGTCACCCGAGAACAGGATCTTGCTGAGCGGGTCGTAGAACTGGAAATTGCCCTCGGAATGCAGGAAATGCGCGGGCAGGGCCAGCAGCTCGAAGGCCGCGTCGCCCTCGCCCAGGCGCAGGCGCGCGCCGGCGTCGGGAATGCCGATCACCCGGCCCAGCGTCTTGCCGGGCTTGCAGAAATGCGGCGCAAAGCGCTCCCAGATGCGCGAGATATAGACCGGCGCGCTGCTGGCCGTCATCCAGCGGTCGAGCGAGGCGATGATGTCGGGGTCGGCATGCGAGGCCAGGATGGCGGCCAGCTTGTGCGGCGGGAAATGCGCCGTCATGCCGAGGTAGAGCTCGTTGTAGGCGATGTTGCCGCCCGGGTCCAGGATGGCCCCGGTGCCGCGGTTCACCAGCAGGAACTGGTTGGATTGCACCGCCTCGCCGTCCTCCGTGCTGAGCTTGGAGAACATCAGGCAGACATGCTGATCGCGGCGGAAGAGTTCAACGGGCACAGGCACCCCCAGGGTTGGCGAGCGCCAACTCTAGGCGAGCGTGCCCCGGCGCGGCTTGAGTCGGATCAAGCCGCGCGAAGACAGGTTCAGACCGCGGCGGTGATGACGACCTCGACCTTCCACTCCGGCTTGGCCAGCTTGGCCTCGACGGTGGCGCGCGGCGGCGTGTGGCCGGCCACGACCCAGGCATCCCAGGCCTTGTTCATGCCGGCGAACTCGGCCACATCGGCGATATAGATCTGGGCACGCAGGATCTTGGTCTTGTCGCTGCCGGCGAGCTTGAGCAGGCGGTCGATCTGGGCCAGCACATCCGCGGTCTGGCCGGTGATGTCCAGGCTCGCGTCGGAGGCCACCTGGCCCGCCAGGTAGACCACGCCGTTGTGCACGGCCATCTCGGACATGCGCGCGCCGACTTCAAAACGTTCGATCATGATTTCTTGCCCTTCTTGGCAGCTTTGTGGGAATGCGATGGGCCGTGATGGTGAGAGTGGCCATGGGCCTGGTAACCCTCGCCATGCGGGTGCTTCTTGCTGGTGCCCTCGGCCGGCTTGGCGCCGGCCGCCTTCTGGCCCAGCTTGCTCTCGGTGCCCTTGAGCAGCTTCTTGATATTGGCCTCATGGCGCCACACCAGCAGCAGGCTCATCAGCGCGATGCTCAGCACCGCCGGGCTCGAGCCCCAGATCAGCATCTGGTAGAAGGGCGCGAACACCGCCGCCACGATGGAGGCCAGCGAGGAGTAGCGGAAGAAGTAGGCGATGATGAGCCAGGTCAGCAGGGTGGCGCCGCCCAGCCAGGGGTTGATCGCCAGCAGCACGCCGGCCGCGGTGGCCACGCCCTTGCCACCCACGAAGCGAAAGAACACCGGCCAGAGATGGCCCACGAAGGCCGCCAGGCCCACCAGCGCCACCGTCCCCTCGCCCAGGCCGTAACGCTCGCCCCACAGCGCCACCGCCAGCACCGGCAGATAGCCCTTCAAGGCATCGAACAGCAGGGTAAGGATGGCCGCGGCCTTGTTGCCCGAGCGCAGCACATTGGTGGCGCCGGGATTGCCCGAGCCATAGCTGCGCGGGTCCGACAGACCCATCAGGCGGCTGATGATGACGGCAAACGAGAGCGAGCCGATCAGATAGGCCAGCAGGGTGGCCAGCAGGGGGGGAAGCAGTTCTTGCATGGGGCGCTATTCTGCACTGCCCCGCGCCTCGCTCCGGATCGCGCACTCGACCGCCCGCGCCCCCAGCAGCGCTGGCAAGACCTTCGGGTCCAGCCCCACCAGATAGCCGCGCCGCCCGCCATTGATGCAGATCCTCGGCAAGGCCAGGATGCTGGCCTCGACGAACACCGGCATGGGCTTGCGCGTGCCGAAGGGCGAGGTGCCGCCCACCAGATAGCCGCTGTGGCGCTGTGCCACCTCGGGCTTGCAGGGCTCCACCTTCTTGCAGGGAATCTGGCGCGCCAGCTCCTTGAGGCTGACCTGGCAATCGCCATGCATCAGCACGATCAGGGCTTGGGCGCGCTCGTCCTGCATCACCAGGGTCTTCACCACCTCGTGCTCGGGCACGCCCAGCTGGCGCGAGGACTCGGCGGTGCCGCCATGCTCCACATAATCGTAGACATGCTCGGTGAAGGTGACCTGGCGCTCGCGCAGGAACTGCGTGGCGGGGGTCTCGCTGACATGGGCTTGCTTCTTGGCCATGACCGGATTGTCGCCGCCTGCGCCCCTTCATTCACTGCGCCGGGTCGCGCAGCTCCCAGCGGATGCGGTTGATCTCGGCCACGAGCTCGGGCGCGAGGCTGGCGGCAAAGGCCTCGATGTTCTCGTCCAGTTGCGCGCGCGTGGTCACCCCGATGATGGTGCTGGCGGTCTGCCAGCGCGAGCCGCACCAGGCCAGCGCCAGCTGGGTGGGGGTCAGGTCATGCGCGCGCGCCAGGGCGTTGTAGCGCTTGGCCGCGGCGAGGGTCTCGGGGCGGGCCCAGCGCTGCTTCTTCATGCTCTCGAACAGGCTCAGGCGGCCGGGGCGGGCCGGGTCGTCCAGGCGCAGCGCGTCGTACTTGCCGGTGAGCACGCCAAAGCCCAGCGGCGAGTAGGCCAGCAGGCCGACCTGGTGGCGGTAGAGCGCCTCGTCCAGGCCGTTCTCGAGCACCCGGTTCACCAGCGAATAGGGGTTCTGCACCGAGACGATGCGGGCCAGTCCATGGCGCTCGGCCAGGTGCACGAATTCACTCACGCCATAGGCGGTCTCGTTGGACAGGCCCACCTGGCGCAGCTTGCCGGCGCGCACCAGGCGGTCGAGCGCCTCCAGCTGGGCCAGCATGGGCGTCACCGCCTGGTCCTTGGCGGGTTCGAAATAGACGCCGCCGAACATCGGCACATGGCGGGCCGGCCAATGGATCTGGTAGAGATCGATGACGTCGGTCTGCAGGCGGCGCAGGCTGTCCTCGCAGGCCTGCACGATGTCGGCCGCGCTCAGATCGGGTGAGCCCTGGCGTATCCAGTCATAACCGCGCGAAGGGCCGGCCACCTTGGTGGCCAGCACCAGCCGGCTGCGCAGGCCCGGGCGGGCCGCCAGCCAGCGGCCGATGATGGCCTCGGTCTGCGCAAAGGTGGCGGCACGCGCCGGCACCGGATACATCTCGGCGGTGTCGATGAAATTGATGCCGCGCGCCACCGCATGGTCCAGCAGCGCCTGGCTGCCCGCCTCGTCCACCTGCTCCCCGAAGGTCATGGTGCCCAGGCAGATCTTGCTGACCCGCAGATCCGAACGGCCCAGCGTGGTGAATTCCATGTCCATCAACAACTCCTTGCAGCAGCAAAAAAACGCGTGGCCGGCAGTGTGCCGCAGAAGCCGCCGCTGCGCTTGCGGCGCCCACCCATGCCAAAAGTTTTCTGCTTCACAAAAATATATTATTGTTTTACAGTAATTTCATTCCGTTCACGCCCCTTCCCCATGCCCATCGCGACCTCGTCATTTGCCGGCCTGCCGCGCATCCGCCGCCTGGCCTTCTGGCTGCGCCTGATGTGCGTGCTGGGCGCGGCCGCGGTGTTGCTGACGCCGCTGCTGCTGTGGACCAGCGATGTCTGGCTGCTGCAGGTGGCAAGGCATCAATGGGAGGCCGGCCAGCAGCCGCTGAACCTGAACCCGCTCACGCGCGGCCTCGGCCTGGCCATTGCCGCCCTGCCCGGCACGGCCGCGCTGCTGGCGCTGTGGCAGCTGTGGTCGCTGTTCGGCTGCTATGCGCGCGGCCGGATCTTCAGCGCCGAACCGGTGCAGCGGCTGCGCCGCATGGGCCTGGCCCTGGTGGTGCTGGCGCCCGCGCTGCCGCTCTCGCACACGCTCTCGGTGCTGGCACTGACCTGGCAGAACCCACCGGGCCAGCGTGTGCTGGTGGTGGCGCTGGCCTTCCACCATTACCTGGCCCTGATGTTCGGCCTGGTGCTGCTGGCCATGGCCACGGTGATGGCCGAGGCCACGCGCGTGGCCGAGGAGAACGCGGAGTTCGTCTGATGAGCATCGTCGTGACCCTGGACCTGATGCTGGCCAAACGCAAGATGCGCTCCAAGGAGCTGGCCGAGCGCGTGGGCATCACCGAGGCCAATCTGTCCCTGCTGAAGAGCGGCAAGGTGCGCGGCGTGCGCTTCGACACGCTGGCGCGCATCTGCGAGGTGCTGCAATGCCAGCCGGCCGACCTGCTGGCCTACCAGGCGGGCGCCGACGCGCCGGCGGAACAACAAGAACCTTGAGGGAGTGAGCAGATGAACAAGCGCATGAGCGCCGCCTGCGCGCTGGGCCTGGCCGCGGCCATGGCGGGCGCCCAGGATCTGGCGCGGGGGCCGGTGACGCAGCTGGAGCAGGTGGAGGTCAAGATCACCCGCGCCGGCCAGCTGATGGATTACGAGCCCATCAACCGCGTGCTGCACGAGCTGCACCGGCATGGCGAAGGGCTGTTCCGCATCGACATGCGGCTGCTTGCGCGCGACACCCAGCAGCCCCTGCCCGCGGCCCGGTTGGCGATCGTGAGCGACGAGCAATACCTGCCCTTCCGCCCGGCCGACGACGGCAGCCTGCTGCTGCCCGTGCTGCCGCTGGAGCAGGCCAAGGGCAGCTCGCTGAGCTCCAACCTGCCCAAGGGCAGCGCGCTGCTGCGCGGCACGCTGGCACTGACGGTGCCCGCCGCCGAGCTGGACATGGCGATGGTGCGCCGCATCGTCGCGGTGGCGCGGCGCTTGCGCAGCGAGCTGCTGCCCTGGTATTTGCGCTGGGCGTTTCCGCAGATCGCCGGTGTGCGCGTCTGCAGCAGCAGCCCGCAATGGGAGCTGGAATGGCGCGAACAAGGCCAGCTGCTGGGCCTGCCGCTGGCCGCCGACCCTAGCGACCAGGACCCCGACGCCAAGCCCGGCCAGCCGTCGCGCAGCTGCACCACGCTGAGCGGCGAAGAGCGCTGGCCCGATGCGGCGCGCCTGCTGGCGCCCGCCGGCAGCAAGCTGAGCGTGCGCCTGCTGGGCAAGTTGTTCGGCGGCTGAGATGCCAAGCCTCGCTTCGCCCAGGCGCCCGCACTGGGTCTGGATGCTGGTGCTCATGCTGCATGCGGCGGGCCTGATATTGCTCGCCCAGCGGCAAGGCACGCGTGGCGTGCCGCAGATGCGCGAGCGCCTGGTGGTCTGGCTGCTGCAGCCGCAGCCGAAGTTGCCGACTGCGACGCCCGTGCCAGCTCATGCCATGCCTCGGGCCGAGCGTCCCGCGGCAGCTCCCCCATTCAAGACGATTTTGGAGCCGGCTCCCGCAACGCCGACCCGCACCGCTGTGCCCGAGGAGCCGGCTGCCACGCCGCGCGGCAGCGTTGCGCCGCTGCAGCTGGCCCTGCCGGCCGGTCCGGCCGCGTCGCAAGCCTGGCGCAATCCGGCCCTGGCCGACGAGCGCAGCAACAGCCCCCGGGCGAGCGTGGAGCAGCGCATCGCGCGCGCCATTGGCGGCGAGGCCGACCAGCCCGACGAGATCCACGGCCCGACCCGGCGCCGCATCCGCTACCGCGGTGGCTGCTACGACGTGCAGCAGTCGCGCGACGCCCAGCTCGACCCCTTCAACGCCAGCGTCAAGCAGGCGCCGGCGCAGCTCAAACCCTGCAGTTGGTGATCAGGCAAGTGCCGCTTCGCGTGCGCGCTGCTCCTCCTGCAGGCGCAGCACGCGGCGTTGCACCTTGCCGGTGGTGGTCATGGGCAATGCCTCGATGAACTCGATGTCCTTGGGATATTCATAGGGCGCAAGGCGCCCGCGCACATGGGCCTGCAAGGCCGCCACCAGCTCGGGGCTGCCCTGGTGGCCGGGCGCCAGCACCACATAGGCCTTCACCAGCGCGCCGCGCTCGGCATCGGGCTTGGGCACCACCGCCGCGTTCGCGACCGCCTCGTGCTTGACCAGGCAGTTCTCGATCTCGCTGGGGCCGATGCGGTAGCCGGCGGCCTTGAAGACATCGTCGCTGCGGCCCTGGTACCAGAGATAGCCCTGCTCATCCATGATGGCGGTGTCGCCGGTGCGGCACCAGCTGTTGCTCGGCTCGCCGGTGAACTTGGCCGCGGTGGCCTCGGGCTTGTTCCAGTAGCCCAGGAAGAACACCGGGTCGGGATCGCCATGCACATCGCGCCGATGCACCGCCACGTCGCCGGGCTCGCCGGGGGGGCAGATCTTGCCCTCGTCGTCGACCACCGCCACGCGGTGCCCCGGGTAGGCGCGCCCCATGCTGCCGGGCCGCGCCGGCCACAGCAGGCTGCAATTGCCCACCACGTAGTTGATCTCGGTCTGGCCGAACATCTCGTTGACGGTGATGCCCAGCTGCTGCTCGCACCAGCCGAACACCGCATCGCCCACCGCCTCGCCGGCGCTCATGATGGCCTGCAGCTTCAGGGCATAACGCTGACGCGGCGCGGGTACGGCCTTCATCATCGCCTTCAGCGCGGTAGGGAAGAGAAAGCTGTGCGTCACGCCATGCTGCTGCATCAGCTCGAAGGCGCGCTCGGGTGCAAAGCGGCCCTGGTACGCCACGATGGGGCGGCCGAAGTAGAGCGTGGGCAGCAGCGCGTCCATCAGTCCGCCGGTCCAGGCCCAGTCGGCCGGGCTCCAGAACACCGCCTCGGTGCCGCGCTCCGGCGCCGCCGGATCGAAGCCGAACCAGTTCTGGCTGGCCACGAAACCGCTCAGATTGCCGATCAGCGCGCGCTGCGGAATCAGGGCGCCCTTGGGCGGGCCGGTGGTGCCGCTGGTGTAGATCAGCACCGCGGCATCGTCGGCCTTGCGGCGCGCCGACACGAAACGGGCATCCTCGGCCTGCAGGGCGGCCATCCATTCCAGCTCGTCGGCCTGCGCACCCTCGCCCACCGCCAGCAGCTGGCGCAGTGCCGGGCAGCGCGCGCGCACCTGGCGCATCGACGCCAGCGCCGCGCCCTCCACGATGGCGACCACCGCCGCACTGTCCTGCAGGCGGAATTCCAGGGCCTCGGGGCCGAACAGCATGGACAGCGGCATGGCCACCGCGCCCAGCTGGTTCACCGCGATTTGCGCCACCGCGGTCTCGAAGCGTTGCGGCAGCACGATGGCGACGCGGTCGCCGGCCTGCACGCCCAGGCGCTGCAAGGCGTTGGCGAGGCGGTTGGCGGCACGCTGCAGCTGGCCATAGCTGTACTGCGCGCGGCAGCCGCTGTCGCTTTCGAACAGGATGGCCGGGGCATTGGGCGTCTCGCGCGCCCAGCGGCCGCAGCAGGCCTCGGCGATGCTGAAGTCCTCCGGCACCTGCCAGCGGAAGGCCTGATGCAGGGCCGCATACCCATCGAATCGGGCATCACACGGCAACTCGGAACGCTTGGTCATGCACCCTCCATCCTCAGTCGCGGCAACGGAGGGCACATGCTAGCGACACTCGCCCTGCCACAAGTCATGGATTCCCCGAGTGTCCGCGGCCCCTACACTGAGCGCCCGTCCATCCCCAGAATCCATATGTCGCTGCAGATCTACCACAACCCGCGCTGCTCCAAGTCCCGCGAGGCGCTGGCCCTGCTGACCGAGCGCGGCCTGCGGCCCGAGGTGATCGAGTATCTGCAGACCCCGCCCGGCATGGCCGATTTGCAGGCCTTGCAGCAGCGTCTGGGCGTGAGCGCGCGTGCGCTGCTGCGCAGTGGCGAGGACGAATATGTCCAGCTGGGCCTGGCCGACACCGAGCTCGGCGACGACGCGCTGCTGCAAGCCATTGCCAGCCATCCCAGGCTGCTGCAGCGCCCCATCGTGGTGAACGGCCGGCGCGCCGTGATCGCCCGGCCGCCCGAGCTGGCGCTCACCGTTCTCTAACGGTAGGCCTGCAGCGCCGCGCCGCTGAGCCGGCAGATGCGCCAGTCGGGCAGCAGGCTGGCGCCCATCTTCTCGTAGAAGCGGATCGCGCTCTCGTTCCAGTCCAGCACGCTCCACTCGAAGCGGCCATAGTCGCGCTCCACCGCGAGCTGCGCCAGCCGACTCAGCATGCGCTTGCCCAGGCCGCTGCCGCGGTGCGCGGGGCGCACATACAAATCCTCCAGATACAGGCCCGGCTTGCCCAGGAAGGTGGAGAAGTTGGTGAAGAAGAGCGCGTAGCCCACCACCTCGCCGGCCAGTTCGCCGACCAGACCCTCCACCACCGGGCGTTCGCCGAACATATGGCGCTGCAAGTCCTGCGGGCGCAGTTCCAGCAGGTGGCTGAGTTGCTCGAACTCGGCGAGTTCGGCGATCAGGCCCACGATGGCGGCAATGTCGCGGGGCTCGGCGGGGCGCAATTGATAGTCAGGGGTGCTCATGGCCGCAATTCTGCCTGCCGGGTCTTGTCCCGCGGCCGACAGCGTGCCGCGCTTGTGCGCGCTACATTGCCGCCATGCAAGCCACGCCCTACCTCGCCCGCCGGCCCCATCAAAGCCAGTTCCTCACGTTGCGGGGGCTCAGGCACCATGTGCTGAGCTGGGGCCAGCCGCAGCCCGGCCGGCCCAGCCTGGTGATGCTGCATGGCTGGATGGACGTGGGAGCCTCCTTCCAGTTCGTGGTGGACGCGCTGCAGCAGGATCGCCATGTGGTGGCGATGGACTGGCGCGGCTTCGGTCTCACCGACTCGAGCGGCGCCGACAGCTACTGGTTCCCCGACTACCTGGGCGATCTGGACGCCCTGCTGGACGCCGTCAGCCCCGAGGCAGCGGTGGATCTGCTGGGCCACAGCATGGGCGGCAATGTGGTGATGAGCTACGCCGGCGTGCGGCCGGCGCGCATCCGCCGCCTCGTCAACCTGGAGGGTTTCGGTCTGCCCGAGACCATCCCCGCCCAGGCGCCAGGCCGCCTGACGCAATGGCTGGACGAGCTGAAGCAGCAGCCCCAACTCAAGACCTATGGCAGCCTGCAGGCGGTGGCGGAGCGCCTGATGAAGACCAACCCGCGCCTCTCGCCGGCCAAGGCCGCCTGGCTGGCGCCGCATTGGTCGCGCGAGATCGACGGCGCCTGGCACATCCTGGGCGATGCCGCCCACAAGCGCAGCAATCCGGTGCTCTACCGCAAGGCCGAGATCCTCGCCACCTGGGCGCGCATCCAGGCGCCCACGCTTTGGGTCGAGGGGGACAGCACCGACATGACGAAATGGTGGGGCGATCGCTACCCGCGCGCCGATTTCGAGGCCCGCCTGGCGGTGGTGCCCAGCGTGCGCAGCGTCACGCTCAAGGATGCCGGCCATATGCTGCACCACGACCAGCCGGAGGAGCTGGCCGAGGCCCTGGCGGCCTTTCTGGGCTGACCGGTCAGCCCGGGCGCGGGCAGGCGCCCGGGCCTTCGTGGGCCGTCGGGCAAGCCGCAGGGCTCGCCCTCGGTGCGCACTCAGTCCAGCTCGCGCTGGGCCGCGTCCAGCCGCCGCATCGCCCAGGCGTAGTAGACGACGATGGCCAGATAGACCAGCAGCGCGCCCTGCGAAGCCACCCAGAAGCTGAACGGCCAGCCGAAGAAGGTGAAGCTCAGATCGCGCGCAAAGTAGATCAGGCCGAAGCTCACCCCGGCCCAGATCAGCAGCAGCCACAGCGTCAGGCGCCGCGTCCTGAGCCAGTAACTCTGCCGCTGCGCCTCGGCAAGACTGGGCCGGCTGGGGTCGGATTCAAGGTTCATGGGCACCGATTCCGTGGCTGAATGAGCAGGGCTCCCAGTGTGCCCCATGCCGGCTCATGTAAAAATGCGCGGTTGCTCGCACCCGAGCCTAGAACTGGAAACACCATGGATATCGAACGCATCAATGCCATCGGGTCCACCCTCGCCGATCTGACAGCGCGTACCGACGCGCTAAGGGGGTATCTTTGACTACGACCGCAAAGCACTGCGACTGAACGAGGTCAACGCCGCGCTGGAGAACCCCAACGTCTGGAACGAGCCCAAGCGGGCCCAGGAGCTGGGCAAGGAAAAGCGCACGCTGGAAAACGTGGTCGAGACCATCAACCACCTCACCAGCAACCTCTCGGACAACAGCGAGCTGTACGAGATGTCCAAGGCCGACGACGACTTCGCCGGCCTGGAGGCGATCGAGGCCGACGCGGCCAAGCTGCGGGAGATCGTCGAGCAGTTCGAGTTCCGCCGCATGTTCAACAACCCGGCCGATCCGAGCAACTGCTTCATCGACATCCAGGCCGGCGCCGGTGGCACCGAGGCCTGCGACTGGGCCGGCATGCTGCTGCGTCAGTACCTGAAGTACTGCGAACGCAAGGGCTTCAAGGCAACGCTGGAAGACGAGACCCCTGGCGACGTGGCCGGCATCAAGAGCGCCACCATCAAGGTGGAGGGCGAATATGCCTTCGGCCTGCTGCGCACCGAGACCGGCGTGCACCGCCTGGTGCGCAAGAGCCCGTTCGACTCTTCGGGCGGCCGCCACACCAGCTTTGCCTCGCTGTTCGTCTACCCCGAGATCGATGACTCGATCGAGATCGACATCAACCCGGCCGATGTACGCACCGACACCTTCCGCGCCTCGGGCGCCGGCGGCCAGCACATCAACAAGACCGACTCGGCGGTGCGCCTGACCCACATCCCGACCGGCATCGTGGTGCAATGCCAGGACGGCCGCAGCCAGCACAGCAACCGCGACGTGGCCTGGAAGCGCCTGCGCTCGCGCCTGTACGACCACGAGATGCGCAAGCGCCAGGAAGAGCAGCAAAAGCTCGAGGACACCAAGACCGATGTGGGCTGGGGTCACCAGATCCGCAGCTATGTGCTGGACCAGAGCCGTATCAAGGACCTGCGCACCAACTACGAGACCTCGGCCACCCAGAAGGTGCTGGACGGCGATCTCGACCCCTTCATTTCCGAGAGCCTGAAGCAAGGCGTTTAAACCCACCCTGCCCCGGCTGCGATCCAGCCGGGGCTTCGCTTTATTCCAAGGATGCCCACCATGCGTGAAGGCTCTGCCACTCTGATCCGCCGCGAAGACTACCTGGCCCCGGCCTTCTGGATTCGCACCGTAGACCTGACCTTCGACCTGGAGCCGGCCAAGACCCTGGTGACCAGCAAGATGCAGATCGAGCGCAACAGCGCCGTGCCGCATGGCCCGCTGCGCCTGCATGGCGAAGAGCTCAACCTGCTGCGCGTGCTGATCAATGGCGATAGCGTGTCCTTCCGCCAGGAAGGGCATGAGCTGATCATCGAGGGCGCGCCCGATGCCGACTTCACGCTGGAGATCCGCAACAGCTGCGCGCCCGAGAAGAACACCTCCTTGAGCGGTCTCTACACCTCGGGCGGCAGCTTCTTCACGCAATGCGAGGCCGAGGGCTTCCGCCGCATCACCTACTTCCTGGATCGCCCGGACGTGATGGCGGTCTATTCGGTGCATCTGCGCGCCGACAAGGCCAAGTACCCGGTGCTGCTGTCGAACGGCAATCTGCTGGAAGCGGGCGAGCTCGACAATGGCCGCCACTTTGCCAAGTGGCACGACCCCTTCCCCAAGCCCAGCTATCTGTTCGCCCTGGTGGCGGGCGACCTGGTGGCACGCGAGCAGCGCATCCGCACCCGCGCCGGCAAGGACCATCTGCTGCAGGTTTTCGTGCGCCGCGGCGATCTGGAGAAGACCGAGCACGCGATGAACTCGCTGATCGCCTCCATCGTCTGGGACGAGGCGCGCTTCAAGCTGCCGCTGGATCTGGAACGCTTCATGGTGGTCGGCGTGTCCGACTTCAATATGGGCGCGATGGAGAACAAGGGCCTCAACATCTTCAACACCAGCGCCCTGCTGGCCTCGCCCGCCACCGCCACCGATGCCGACTTCCATCGCATCGAGAGCATCGTCGCGCATGAGTACTTCCACAACTGGACCGGCAACCGCGTCACCTGCCGCGACTGGTTCCAGCTCTCGCTGAAGGAAGGCCTGACGGTCTTCCGCGACCAGGAATTCAGCATGGACATGGCCGCCACGCCGAGCGCGCGCGCGGTCTGCCGCATCCAGGACGTGCGCCAGCTGCGCGCCATGCAGTTCCCCGAGGACTCGGGCGCGATGGCGCATCCGGTGCGCCCCGACTCCTATGTGGAGATCAACAACTTCTACACCGCCACGGTCTACGACAAGGGCTCCGAGGTGGTGCGCATGTACCAGACCCTGGTCGGCCGCGCCGGCTTCGAGGCCGGCATGAAGCTCTACTTCGAGCGCCACGACGGCCAGGCCGTGACCTGCGACGACTTCGCCCAGGCCATTGCCGACGCCAACCCCGGCTCCGCCCTGACGACGCGCCTGGACGCCTTCAAGCGCTGGTACTCGCAGGCCGGCACGCCGCATCTGCAGGCGCGCGGCAGCTACGACGCCGAGGCCCGGACCTACACGCTCACGCTCAAGCAATCCACCCCCGCCACGCCGGGCCAGGCCGACAAGCTGCCCCAGGTGATCCCGGTGGCGCTGGGTCTGCTGACCCACGAGGGTCAGGCCTTGCCGCTGCAGCTGCAGGGCGAAGCGGCTGCGGCTGGCACCGAGCGCGTGCTGGTGCTGGACCAGGCCGAGCAGAGTTTTGTGTTCGTGGAGGTGGCGAGCGCCCCCGTACCCTCGCTGCTGCGCGGCTTCTCGGCCCCGGTGGTGCTGGACGACGGCCTCAGCGATGCCGAGCTGCTGACCCTGCTCAAGCACGACAGCGACGCCTTCAACCGCTGGGAAGCCAGCCAGCGCCTGGCGCTGAACCGCATCCTCGCGGCGGTGCGCAGCGGCGCGCCGCTGGTGCTGGACGCGGCCTATATCGAGGCGATGCGCGCCGTGCTGCGCCACGCTGAGCTGGACGCCGCCTTCAAGGAGCTGGCCCTGACCCTGCCCGGCGAGGCCTATATCGCCGAGCAGCTGGACGTGGTCGACCCGCAGGCCATCCACGCCGCGGTGGAAGCGGCGCGCCTGCAACTGGCGCAGGCCCTGGCGACCGACTGGGCCGAGGCCTATGAGGCCCACCAGGTGAAGGCCGGCTATGCGCCCGATCCGGTGCAGTCGGGCCGGCGCGCGCTGGCCAATCTGGCGCTGGCGATGCTGGTGCTGAACGCCACGCAGAGCGGCGACAGCGTGTGGCCCGGCCGCGCCTACCAGCGCTTCAAGGACGCCGGCAATATGACCGACCGCCTGGGCGCCCTGTCGGCCCTGGTGGCCGCCCATGCCGAGCTGGCCGAGCCGGCGCTGGCACGCTTCCACGCCCTCTTCAAGGGCGACGAGCTGGTGATCGACAAGTGGTTCGCGCTGCAGGGCCGCACGCCCGAGCTGGACGGCAAGAGCTTCGCGCGCGTCAAGCAGCTGATGCAGCATCCGGACTTCACGCTCAAGAACCCGAACCGCGCGCGCAGCCTGATCTTCTCGCTGTGCATGTTCAACCCCGCCGCCTTCCATCGCAAGGACGCGGCCGGCTATGTGTTCTGGGCCGAGCAGGTGCTGGCGCTGGACGCCATCAATCCGCAGATCGCCAGCCGCCTGGCGCGCGTGATGGACCGCTGGACCGTGCTGGCCGAGCCCTACCGCAGCGCCGCCCGCGAGGCGATCGCCCGCGTCGCCGCCAAGGCCGATCTGTCCAACGATGTGCGCGAGATCGTCGAGCGTGCACTCGCCTCCGAGGCCAAGGGAGAGCAAGCATGACGCGCCGCATCAGCCTGACCCAGTACCTGATCGAGCAGCAGCGCCAGCATGGCCATATCCCGCAGGAGCTGCGTCTCTTGATCGAGGTGGTGGCGCGCGCCTGCAAGCGTATCGCCATCAGCGTCAACAAGGGCGAGCTGGGCGATGTGCTGGGCACGGCCGGCAGCGAGAACGTGCAGGGCGAGGTGCAGAAGAAGCTCGACATCATCGCCAACGAGGTGCTGATCGAGGCCAACGAATGGGGCGGCCACCTGGCGGCGATGGCCTCGGAGGAGATGGAAGGCATCTACCTGGTGCCGAACCGCTTCCCGCAGGGTGAGTACCTGCTGATGTTCGACCCGCTGGATGGCTCGTCGAACATCGACGTGAACGTCTCCATCGGCACCATCTTCTCGGTGCTCAAGAAGGTGGAAGGCAGCAAGGGTGTCAGCGAGGACGACTTCCTGCAGCCCGGCTCGGCCCAGGCCGCGGCCGGCTACTGCGTCTACGGCCCGCAGACCACCCTGGTGCTGACGGTGGGCGACGGCGTCGCGATGTTCACGCTGGACCGCGAGCAGGGCTCCTTCGTGCTCACGCATGAGGACGTGAAGATCCCCGAGGACACCAAGGAATTCGCCATCAATATGTCGAACATGCGCCACTGGGATGCCCCGGTGAAGCGCTATATCGATGAATGCCTGGCCGGCGAAGAGGGCCCGCGCGGCAAGAACTTCAATATGCGCTGGATCGCCTCCATGGTGGCCGATGTGCACCGCATCCTCACCCGCGGCGGCGTCTTCATGTACCCCTGGGACAAGCGCGAGCCCAACAAGGCCGGCAAGCTGCGCCTGATGTACGAGGCCAATCCGATGGCCTTCCTGGTCGAGCAGGCGGGCGGCGCGGCCACCAATGCGCGCGAACGCATCATGGACCTGAAACCCGGCAAGCTGCACGAGCGCGTGGCCGTGGTGCTGGGCTCCAAGAACGAAGTTGAGCGCATCACGTCCTACCATCTTGATAGCGCCCAATAAACTCTGCTAGAATAGCAGGCTTGACGCCGGTGTAGCTCAGTCGGTAGAGCAGCTCATTCGTAATGAGAAGGTCGGGTGTTCGATTCATCTCTCCGGCACCAAAAAATGAAGATGGCCCTTCCGCAAGGAAGGGCCATTTCTCATTGTGGGCGCGGATCAGTGCAGCTGGCCAAGCAGCACCGTCATGCCGGCGAACAGGGTCCACTTGGGCGTATTGCGATTGAGGCCACCCGCCAGCCCGCCGTCCAGCACCAGGCGCGGGCTCAGAGCATAGCTCGCCGCGGCCAGCAGCTGGGCCGTGTCCGCTGCGCCGCGCTGATGCGTGCCCGAGAGGTCGGCGGCCAGCGTCCAGGCCGGGCCGACGCTATGCGACAAGGCCATCGCCCAGGCCGACTGCAAACGCCCCTGCCCCGTATCCACCGCACCCAGCTGGGTGGCGAGCAGGTTGCCGTCCAGATGCCAGCCCTCGGCGATGTCCAGACCGTAGATGCCCTTCAGGCCGTAGTCGCGCTCACCACTGCCCAGGCCGGTGCCCGCGGTGGGGAATTTGATGCTGGCCTCGACGCCATAGCTCGTGCCCTCGGGTGCGGCGCTGCCGCGCCATTTGAGCGTCAGCGCGGTATCGCCCATGCCGCTCAGCGCGGGCGCGCCCGCGGGCCGGCTGCTGACACGGGCGTCGCCGCCCAGCAAGAGCGCCCACTGCTCGTTGAACGAGTACTTGAGCAGATAGGGCAGGCTGCTGCGCCGATCGGCGCCGTGCCCGCCCAGGCGCTGGCCACCCAGTTCCAGCTCCAGCCAGCCGGGCAGGGAAATCGCCGCGCCGCTGGTGACGGTGGGGCGGAAGGGCGTGGCGGCGGGCTCGCTCTGCTGCGCATGCGCGCATGTGCAGGTCAGCCAGGCGAGCGGCAGAGAAAGAAGTTTGGCGGCCTGGTGCATGGCCCGCATTAAACCTCGACGCATCGTCGCCATCAACGAGAATTCCGGCCTCGACAACATCACCAGGCTCTCGATGGATATCCTGTTCTCGCCGCGCGGCCGAGCTTGCTGGCGCGCCCTGCTCGCCTTGCTGCTGCTGGTGATCAGCTGGCTGGCCTTCAGCCCCAAGCCGCCCGAAGGCATCGATACCGGTTGGGACAAGGCCAACCACCTGCTGGCCTTCGCCACCCTGGCGGTGGTGAGCGCACTGAGCCTGACGGGCGCAAGGCGCGAGCGGAAGGTGGGCAAGGTGGTGCTGGGCCTGCTGGCCTACGGCATCTTCATCGAGCTGGTGCAGACCCAGGTACCCGGCCGCAGCGCCGAGGCGGCCGATGTGCTGGCCGATATGGTGGGTGTGGCCCTGGGCCTGCTGCTGCTGGCCGGGCTGGAGCGCCTGCCGCCCCTCAAACGCTGACAAGGCGCTGCGCCATGGCCATCGCCGCGGCCTGGGCGCGGTTGCTGGCGCGCAGCTTGCGCAGCAGCTTCTGCACATGGTTCTTCACCGTCAGCGCGCTCAGGTCCAGGCGCTGCGCGATCGCCTGGTTGCTCAGGCCCAGGCACAGCAGGGCAAGGATTTGCTGCTCGCGTGCGGTGAGGCCCGACGCTGCGTCGCCCGGCTCTGCCAGGCGCTGGCCGGCGGCCTGCACCTGACGCCAGGCCGCGTGCAGATGGGGCATCAACCAGGCGGCGAGCTGGCCATGCGCCCGGGTATAGGCCGCGCCGCTGCGGGCCCAGAGAAACCAGGCCTCGGCGCGCTGGGCACGCCCGGGCGCGGCGGCCCCATGCAGCAGCAGCTGCGCATAGCCCGCCTGGCCCAGCGCCCCGGCCAGCTCATCCGGCAGCTCCGCCACCGCCATGCTCAGCGGCGCCTGCCGCCATTGCCTCTGCAATGCCAGCCAGGCGGGCTGGCGCAGGTCCTGCAGGCGCGCACCCAAGGGCGCCGGCAGCGGCAGGCTATTGAACACATCGGCCCGCCACTGCCCCTGCTGTTCCAGCGCGCACACCAGCAGCTGATGCGGCAGCAGGCCCTGCATCTGGGTCTGGGCCCAGACAAAGAAGGCGGCGCGCTGGCGCAGCCCCAGGCTGGCTGCCGCCACCGCCACCATGCGCTCGGGCAGGGCCGGGTCGGGCTCGGTCCAGTCATGGGCGGGATGTCCCGGCATAGGCGCTGCTCGGCATGGTCGCGTTGCGCGCCAGCCTAGCCCCCGGCCGTGACAGCCCGGTGAATTCAGAACAGGCTGAGCGCCGCCAGCGTGACGGCCGGGAAGAACAGCAGCAGCACGATGCGCAGCAGGTCCGAGGCCAGGAAGGGCATCACACCCTTGTAGGTCTCGTTCATCGGCACGTCGCGCGCCATGCCGTTCACCACATAGACGTTCAGACCCACCGGCGGCGCCAGCATGCCTATGCCCACCGTCATCAGCACCAGCACGCCGAACCAGATCGCCTTGTGCTCGGGGCTGAGGCCCCAGAGGTCCAGGCCCATCACGGTAGGGAAGATCACCGGAATCGTCAGCAGCAGCATCGAGAGCTCGTCCATCACGCAGCCCAGC
Source organism: Paucibacter sediminis (assembly GCF_030254645.1). Taxonomy (NCBI): domain Bacteria; kingdom Pseudomonadati; phylum Pseudomonadota; class Betaproteobacteria; order Burkholderiales; family Sphaerotilaceae; genus Roseateles; species Paucibacter sediminis. The sequence continues at coordinate 3,181,518 of NZ_CP116346.1, read as the reverse complement.
ACGATGTAGAAGGCCAGGATGGATGCGACGATGACGAGCGGATGCACCTGCAGATGCCCGACCCAGTCGGCCAGGCGCGCCGGCATCTGGGTCAGCGCCAGCGAGGAGTTCATCATGTCGGCGCCGAGAAAGATCATGAACACCATGGCGGTGGTCTCGGCCGTGCCCAGGAAGCTGCGCCGCAGGCCCTCGTTGTTCAGCTCGCCGCTGAAGCGCCCGGTCACGAAGGTGGCGATCGCGCCCACCGCCGCCCCCTCGGTGGGCGAGAACAGGCCGCCGTAGATGCCGCCGAACACGATCACGAAGATCAGCACCATGGGCCACACGCCCAGCAGCGCGCGCCAGCGCTGGCTCCAGGGCAGGCGCACCGAGGGCTGGGCCAGCTCGGGCCGCAGCCTGCAGTAGAGCGCGATCACGATCAGGTAGCCGGCGGTGGCGATCAGCCCCGGCACAAAGGCCGCGGCGAACAGCTTGGCAATGTTCTGCTCGGTCAGGATGGCATAGACCACCAGGGGCACCGAGGGCGGGATCAGGATGCCCAGCGTGCCGCCGGTGGCCAGCACCGCGGTGGAGAGGCGGCCGTGGTAGCCGCCGCGCTTCATTTCCTCATAGGCCACCTGGGTGATGGTGGCACAGGTGGCAACGGACGAGCCGCACACCGCGCCGAAGGCTGCCGAGGCCATGATGGCCGCCATCGCCAGGCCGCCGCGCTTGTGCCCCACGAAGGCCGCCGCCGCCTTGAAGAGCGCGCGGCTCAAGCCCCCCTGGGTGGCGAACTGGCCCATCAGCAGGAACAGCGGAATCACCGAGAGGTCGTAGACCGACAGCCGCGCCACCGCACTGCCCTTGAGCAGGTTCAGCAGCGCCATGTCGCTGGTCATCCAGGCGTAGCCGAGGGCGCCGGGAATGAACATCGCCGCGGCGATGGGCACACGCAGCGCCATCAGCAGCAGCATGGCGGCGAAGATCGCGAGGCCGACCGTCATCGCCCCGCTCCGCCCCGCCAGGCCTGCAGCAGCGCGATCAGGCCGCTGAGCGCCAGGCCGGGCGCCAGCGCCGCGTAGCTGAACCACATCGGCCAGCCCAGGATCATGCTGGTCTCCCCGGCCTCGCGCACCGCCAGCGCGCCGGCGCCGGCACGCCAGGCCAGCAGACCCAGCATCACCGCCAACAGCAGGGCGCCAAGGCGGTCCAGCCCGCGCTGCACCGGCGCGGGCGCGGCCTGGGTGAAGAAGTCCACGATGATGTTGCCGCGCTGCAGCTGGCACCAGGGCAGGCACAGCGCGATGCACAGCGCGATGCCGAACTGGGTCAGCTCCACATCGCCCTGGATCGGGCGCGCCAGCCAGGAGCGCCCGATGATGCTGGCCACGGTCAGCAGCGCGGTCAGGCTGGCGCAAAGGCAGCCGGCCAGCGCGCACCAGCGCGCCAGGGTTCGCAGGCCGGCGGGCACGGCCACGCCTTACTTCTTGTACTTGGCCAGCAGGCCTTGCGCGTCCTGCAGCATCTGCTTGCCGGGCAGACCGCGCTTGTCCATATCGGCCGCCCATTCGTCGTAGAGCGGATGGCTGGCCTTGATCCACAGATCGACCTCGGCGGCCGGCACGGTGTAGAAGACATTGCCGCGGTCCAGCGCCGGCTTGCGGCCCACCGCCTGGCTCTCGTCCCAGGTCTTGCCGGCCTGCTGCGAGAACGCGGCGCCGGAATTCTTGTCGATCACAGCCTTCAGCTCGGCGGGCAGGCCCTCGTAGCGGGCCTGGTTCATCGCCAGCACAAACACCGCGCTGTAGAGCGCCGGCCGCGTGCGGTCGGTCTCGGTGTGGAACTTCACCATCTCATGCAGCTTCACCGAGGGGATCACCTCCCAGGGCAGGGCAAAACCGTCGATGGTGCCCTTGCTCACCGCATCGGCCACCGCCGGCAGCGGCATGCCCACCGGCGTGGCACCCAGCGAGGCCAGCAGCTTGTTGGTCTGGCGCGTGGGCGCACGCAGCTTCAGACCCTTGAAGTCGGCCAGGGTCTTGATCTGCTTCTCGCGCGTATGCAGATAGCCCTCGTCGTGCACGCTGAACATCAGCGGCTTGAGGCCGGCGAATTCCTTACCGGCGTACTTGCCGTAGAAGTCCCAGGCGGCGCGCGCGCCGGCTTCGGCGGAATTGGTCATGAAGGGCAGCTCGAACACCTCCATGATGGGGAAGCGCCCGGCCGTGTAGCCCGGCAGGGTGAAGGCGATGTCCACCACCCCATCCTTGGCCTGGTCGATCAGCTGCGCCGGCGTGCCACCCAGCTGCATCGCCGGGAAGATCTGGCACTTGAGCTTGCCGCCCGAATCGGCGGCGATCTTGTCGCACCAGGGCTGCAGGATCTTGGTGGGCGGCATCGCCGCCGGCGGCCAGAAGTGATGCACCTTGAGCGTCAGCTCCTGCGCCAGCACCGGCGTGGCCAGGGCCAGCGCGGCGGCCAGGGCCATGGCAGATCGGAACAAGGGGGTTGCGGGGTTGGTCACGGATGTCTCCTCTGGGGGCCTGCGCCAAGCCGGCGATGTTATGCCCACGGGCGCGGGCGGGCGCCTGAGGTTTGCCCTGCAACTGCTGACATCTTTGGGCAGCAAGATAGGCTACCGTTGCGCCAAGGAGGTCCCGGTGAACATGAGCAGCACAGCACAGACCCTGCGCCAGCGCTATCTGGCCGTGCGCGCCCATACCGAGGCGCTGGCCGCGCCGCTGTCGGCGGAAGACCAGGCGCTGCAGTCCATGCCCGATGCCAGCCCCAGCAAATGGCACCAGGCCCACACCAGCTGGTTCTTCGAGACCCTGCTGCTGGCGCCACGCATGCCGGGCTACCGCTGCTTCGACCCCGCCTACGCCTACCTGTTCAACTCCTATTACGAGGCCCTGGGCCCGCGCCATCCGCGCCCGCAGCGCGGCCTGCTGAGCCGGCCCGGCCTGCCCGAGGTGCAGGCCTATCGCCGCCATGTCGACGCCGCCATGCGGGACTTTCTGGGCCAGGCGCTGGGGCCGCAAGACCTGGCCCTGGTCGAGCTGGGCCTGCAGCACGAGCAGCAGCACCAGGAGCTGCTGCTCACCGACATCCTGCACGCCTTCTCCTGCCATCCCCTGCTGCCCGCCTACCGGGCGCACAACCCGCCGCCCGCTGCCGCCCCGCCGCTGCGCTGGCTGGCCCATGGCGGCGGCACGGTGGAGATCGGCCATGCGGGCGCGGGCTTTGCCTTCGACAACGAGCTGCCGCGCCATGCCCAGCTGCTGCGGCCCTTCGAGATCGCCAACCGGCTGGTGAGCTGCGGCGACTATGCCGCCTTCATCGCCGACGGCGGCTACCGGCGCGCCTCGCTGTGGCTCTCGGACGGCTGGGCGCTGGTGCAGGCACAGGGCTGGCAAGGCCCGGCCTACTGGCGCGAGCAGGACGGGCAGACCCAGGTGTTCGGCCTCGCCGGCTTGCAGCCGCTGGACCCGCAGGCGCCGGTGCTGCAGCTGAGCTTTTACGAGGCCGCCGCGTTCGCCGAATGGGCGGGTGCGCGCCTGCCCAGCGAATTCGAATGGGAGGCCGCCAGCGCCCTGCCCGGCTTCGCGCAGGCGGCCGATCAGGCCTGGCAATGGACCTACTCGGCCTACCACCCCTATCCGGGCTTTCGCCCGATGGCGGGCGCGGTGGGCGAGTACAACGGCAAGTTCATGGTGGGCCAGCTGGTGCTGCGCGGCGGCAGCCTGGCCACCCCGCCGGGCCATGCCAGGCCCAGCTACCGCAACTTCTTCCCGCCGGCCGCACGCTGGCAGTTCAGCGGCCTGCGCCTGGCGCGCGATCTGGGAGATCACGCATCATGAATCAAGCGGCCAGCGCCAAACAGCGGTTTGCCAGCGATCTGCACCTGGCCCTGAGCCAGCGCCCGCGCAGCGTTGCGCCCAAGTACTTCTACGACGAGATCGGCTCGCAGCTGTTCGAGCAGATCTGCGAGCTGCCCGAGTACTACCCCACCCGTACCGAGCTGGCCCTGCTGCGGGCCCATGGCGCCGAAATGGCCGCCTGCATGGGGCCGCATGCGCAGCTGGTGGAGTACGGCGCCGGCGCACTGCGCAAGGTGCGGCATCTGATCGCGCATCTGGACGAGCCCCATGCCTTCGTGCCGGTGGACATCTCGGGCGCGCATCTGCTGAGCGCCTGCGCGGAGTTGCAGCAGGCCTACCCGGCGCTCGCCATCAAGCCGGTGGTGGCCGATTTCACCCAGCCGCATGACCTGCCGCCGCGGCCCGCACGCGGCCGCCGCGTGGGCTTCTTCCCGGGCTCCAGCATCGGCAACTTCTCGCCCGCGGAAACCCAGGCCTTCTTCCAGATGACAGCCCAGGAGCTGCGCGGCGGCGGCCTGCTGATCGGCATCGACCTCATCAAGGACCCCGCCGTGCTGCATGCCGCCTACAACGATGCCGCCGGCGTCACCGCGGCCTTCAACCTCAACCTGCTGGCGCGCGCGCGGCGCGAGCTGGGCGCCGAGTTCGACCCCGCGGGCTTCGAGCACAGCGCCTTCTACAACGCGCCGCAGCAGCGCATCGAGATGCATTTGCTGAGCCTGCGCGAGCAGCGGTTCAGGCTGGACGGGGTGGACTATGAGTTTGCCGCCGGCGAGACCCTACACACCGAGAACTCGCACAAGTACAGCATCGCCGGCTTCCAGGCCCAGGCGGCGCGCGCCGGTTTTCGCGCCGGCCCGGTCTGGACCGACGCGCGCGGCTGGTTCAGCCTGCTGTGGCTCGAGGCGCCGGCGTGATGGTGCCGGCGCAATCGCCAAAGCCGATGCGGCGCGCCCCCTCCTTGACCGCATAGCCGCGCAGGATCACGGTATCGCCGTCCTGCAGGAAGCTGCGGGTCTCGCCATTGGGCAGGCTCAGCGCCTGCTTGCCGCCATTCGAGAGTTCCAGCAGCGAGCCGCCCTCCTCCGCCGCCGGGCCCGACTGCGTGCCCGTGCCCAGCAGGTCGCCGGGCTGCAGATTGCAGCCATTGCTGGCGTGGTGGGTGAGCATCTGCGCCAGCGTCCAGTAGGCGTGCTTGAAGTTGCTGCGCATCAGCCGCGTCGGGGCCAGGTCTTGCGCGCGCATCGCCTCGGTCTGCAGCCACACCTCCAGCTCGATCTCGTAGCCGCCCGCGGCGCGGTTGGCCGGCGAGTCCAGATAGGGCAGCGGCTGCGGGTCGCTGGGCGGGTGCGAGAACGGGGTGCGGAAGGGCTCCAGCGCCTCCATGGTGACGATCCAGGGCGAGATCGTGGTGGCGAAGTTCTTGGCCAGGAAGGGGCCCAGCGGCTGGTACTCCCAGCCTTGCATATCGCGCGCCGACCAGTCGTTCAGCAGCGTCACGCCGAACATATGCTGCTCGGCCTCGGCCATCGGGATGGGCTCGCCCAGCGCATTGCCGCCGGCCACGAACAGGCCCAGCTCCAGCTCGTAGTCCAGGCGCTTGCTGGCGGCCTGCACCGGGGCTTCGGCCCCGGGGGCCATCAGCTGGCCGAGCGGGCGGCGTACCGTGGAGCCGCTCACGACTATCGACGAGCTGCGGCCGTGATAGCCGATCGGCACCCATTTGTAGTTGGGCAGCAGCGGGTTGTCGGGGCGGAACAGCTTGCCCACCGTGGTGGCATGGTGGATGCCGGTATAGAAGTCGGTGTAGTCGCCGATGCGGCAGGGCAGCGCCATCTGCGCAGCGGCCTGCGCCAGCAGGCAGGGGCGCAGCGCGGCCTCCTGCTTGCTGCCGGCCTGCAGGGCCAGGAACAGGGCCTGGCGCAGGGCGCGGCGCCGCGCCTGCGACTGCGCCATGAAGGCGTTCAGATCGCCATGGGCCAGGGCCTGCAAGAGCACCTGCTCGGCGCTGCTCCAGCGGCCCGCGGCCGCGGCCAGCTGCAGGTCCAGGATCTGGTCGCCGATGGCCACGCCGACGCGGGCGGCCTCGTTGCTGCCGGCGCGGCGGAACAGGCCATAGGGCAGGTTCTGCAGCGGGAAATCGGTGGCGGCGGCATTCGCGCTGACCACCCAGCTCTGCGCGGCCGGGTCATGGGTGAAGTCGAGTTGGCTCATGGTGTCGTAAAGTTGTCGGCCAGACCGTTCCAGCAGTCGGCATAAGTGGTTTCAAGTGCGCCCCCCGCCTGCATCGCGAAGGCGGTGGGCAAGAGGCGGTAGCGGGTCTCGAACATGAAGGCCAGGGTGTGGTCCAGCTTGTGCGGGGTCAGCGCGGCGGCCGAGGCCTTGGCGAAGGCCTCGGTGTCGGGGCCATGCGGCACGAAGGCGTTGTGCAGGCTGGCGCCGCCCGGCTTGAAGCCCTCGGGCTTGGCATCGTACTGGCCCAGCACCAGGCCCATGAACTCGCTCATCACATTGCGGTGGTACCAGGGCGGGCGGAAGCTGTGCTCGGCCACCATCCAGCGCGGCGGGAAGATCACGAAGTCCACATTCGCCCAGCCGGGCGTATCCGAGGGGCTGGTGAGCACGGTGAAGATGCTGGGGTCCGGATGGTCGAAGCTGATCGAGCCCACCGTCATGAAGTGCGCGGTGTCGTACTTGTAGGGCGTCAGATTGCCGTGCCAGGCCACCACATTGAAGGGGCTGTGTGCCTGCCGCGCGCGCCAGAGCCTGCCGCCGAACTTCTTGACGATCTCGTAGTCGCCGGGCTCCTCGTCCTCGAACCAGGCCACCGGCGCGAGGAAGTCGCGCGCATTCGCCAGGCCGTTGGAGCCGATCGGGCCGAGCTCGGGCAGGCGCAGCGCGGCGCCGTAGTTCTCGCACACATAACCGCGCGAGGGCCCGTCCACCGCCACCTTGAACACCAGGCCGCGCGGGATCAGCGCGATCTCGGCGGGCCGCACGTCCAGGCGACCCAGCTCGGTCGTGATGCACAGGCGGCCCTGCTGCGGCACGATCAGCAGTTCGCCATCGGCATTGACGAAGGCCGTGCGCTCCATCGAGCGATTCGCCAGATAGAGGTGGGCCGCCATGCCCACTTGCGCATCCGGGTCACCGTTCACGCACAGGGTGCGCAGGCCGCTGACGAAGTCGCAGTCGGCCGCGGGCACCGGCGTGGGCGCCCAGCGCAGCGGATCGGGAGGCACGACCTGACCCTCGGCGGCGCCGGTTTTCAGGAACTCATGCGCCAGCGGCGCGTAGCCGCCCACCACCACCGAGGGCTGGCGGCGGTAGAGCCAGCTGCGTTGGTTGTCGGCGCGCGGCGCGGTGAAGGCGCTGCCCGAGAGCAGCTCGGCATAGAGGCCGTGGGCCACGCGCTGCGGGCTGTTCTGGCCCCGCGGCAGGCTGCCGGCCACGGCCTCGCTCTGGTGCTGGTTGCCGAAGCCGGCCAGGTATTGCAATGCGTCGTCGCTCATCGTTCTCAGTTCAGCGTGTTCGTACGGGCCAGCGCCAGCGCCTCGGCCAGCACCGCGCGGTCGCCCACCTGGTTGGCCAGGATCAGCACCAGCTTGGCCAGCAGCATCTCGGCCTGCTCGTCGCTGAGATCGCGCTGGGCATGGATCAGCTGCTCGTAGAAGCCGTCGGGATCGGGAATATTGGGGGAGCGGATCAGCTGGGTCATCATGGTCACTCCGGCGTTCAGTGGATGGCGAGGGCGCGGCGCAGCGCGGCCTGCACCTTGGCGGCGTCGAAGCCGCGCCAGCGCGCGGCCACATGCTGGTCGGGGCGCAACAGGTAGACCGTGCCGGGCCGGCCATCGTAGCGCTGGGCCAGCACACCCTCGCTGTCGATCAGGTCGCGGCCGATCTCCAGCACGCTCAGGCCCTCGACGGCCGGCACCGGCCCGAAGCTCAGCAGCACAAAGCCCTGGCCCAGGTGCTTGAGCAGCCAGTCCGGCTGGCCGGCGCGGTTGTGCACCGGCGCATCGGCACAGTGGCTGCCGGGCTTCATGCGGCCACGGAACAGCTCCTCGTCGGGCGTGTTGAGCGAGGAGTTCAGGTAGGGCGTGGGCGTGGAAAGCCGGCCGCTGTTGACCAGCGGGCGCGCAAAGGCCTCGGTGCGCGCCAGCTCCAGCACTGCATTGCGCAGGCGCAGCGAAATGCGGCTCTTGGGCGTGATGAAGTCGGTGGAGCGGGTGGAGTTCAAGAGGTTGTCGTCGGCGGCGACGGCACGCTCCTCGTGGTAGCTGTCCAGCAGATGCTCGGGCGCGCGGCCGCTCAGCACCGCCTGCAGCTTCCAGGCGAGGTTGTCGGCATCCTGCACGCCGGTGTTGGCACCGCGCGCGCCGAAGGGCGAGACCTGGTGCGCCGAGTCGCCGGCAAACAGCACGCGGCCATGGCGCAGGCGGTCGATGCGGCGGCAGGCGAACTGGTAGACCGACACCCACTCCAGCTCGAATTCGACCTCCGGCCCCAACATGGCCTGGATGCGCGGGATCACCTTCTCGGGCTTCTTCTCCTCGTTGGGATCGGCGCCCCAGCCGAGCTGGAAGTCGATGCGCCAGACCCCGTCGCATTGCTTGTGCAGCAGCACCGACTGGCCGCGATGGAAGGGCGGGTCGAACCAGAACCAGCGCTCGGTGGGGAAGTTCGCGTCCTTGATGATCACGTCGGCAATCAGGAAGCGATCCTGGAAGGCCTGGCCGGTGAACTCGGCGCCGATCATGCGGCGCGTGTCGCTGTTGGCGCCGTCGCAGGCCACCACCCAGTCGGCCGTGCTGTGGAACACGCCGTCGGGCGTCTCGATGGTGAGGCGCACGCCCCCATTGCCATCAACGTCCTGCTCCAGGCTCAAGAGGCGATGCTTCCAGCGCAGGTCGATGAGGGGCTCAGCCTCGCAGGCGGCCACCAGCTTTTCTTCCAGGTGGTACTGCTGCAGATTGATCATGGCCGGCATCTGGTGATGGGCCTCGGGCAGCAGGTCGAACTGGTAGGCCAGCTCGTCCCGGAAGAACACCTTGCCGACCTGCCAGCGCACGCCCTGCTCCACCAGGCTCGCGCCCACGCCCAGGCGGTCCCAGATCTCCAGCGGACGCTTGGCATAGCAGACCGCGCGCGAGCCGATGCTGACGCTGTTGTTGTCGTCCAGCAGCACGCAGCGCAGGCCGCGCGCGGCGCAGTCCAGCGCCAGGGTCAGGCCGATGGGCCCGGCGCCGACGATCAGCACCGCGTGGTGCTGTGGCCGGCCGCTGCGCTGCTCCTCGCTCTGGCGGTAGGCGAACTCGGGATAGGTATATGTCTTCTGCATGGCCGTCTCCTGCCCTTTTTTTCTCTCACTCAACGGGGTTGCGCGAATTCCTTGTCGTGCATCCAGGCGGCATGCTTGGGCGCCTTCTTGGTGGCGGCCCATTCATTGAGCATCTCCCATTTGCAGGCATCCAGCGCCTGGTACATCGCCGGCGTGCCCACATCGGCCGCGAGTTCGAGGCGGTGGCCGTTGGGGTCGAAGAAATAGATGCTCTTGAAGATGGTGTGGTCGGTGATGCCGATCACCTCGATGCCCTCGGCCTGCAAGCGCGCCTTGGTCTCTTCCAGCTCGGCCACGCTGCCCACCTTGAAGGCGATGTGCTGCACCCAGTCGGGCGTGTTGGTGTCGCGCCCCATCTCGGGCGAGTTGGGCAGCTCGAAGAAGGCCAGGATGTTGCCATTGCCCGCATCCATGAAGAGATGCATATAGGGGTCGGGGGCATGGGTGGAGGGCACCTTGTCCTCGGCGATGGCGAGCACGAAATCCATGCCCAGGTGCTTGCGGTACCACTCGACGGTGGTCTTGGCGTCCTTGCAGCGGTAGGCGACGTGGTGGATGCGTTCGATCTTGGTCATTGCTTCAATTCCCTTCCAGGGCTTGCCACATGGCGATGTCGCGCTCGGCGGTCCAGATGCGCGGGTCCGGGTACGCGGTCGCCTCGTCGTAGGCGCGCGTCACGTCAAACGGCATGCAGTGGGCAAAGATCACCCACTGGCCGTACTTGGGCGCGAGACGCTCGTAGGTCTCGCGGTACACGGTCTTGAGGTCACGGCCGGCGCTGGCACCGGCCTTGACGCTTTCATAAAGCTCGCTCACGAAGGCGCGCGTGCCGGCTAGGCCGGCGGCCACCTGCGCGAGGCTTTGCAGCGCGGCGCCGCGGCCCGGCACCAGCTTCTCGGGCTTGAGCGCAGCGATGTTGTCGAGGGTCTGCGGCCAGTCCTGGAAATAGGCATCGCCGGCATAGGGCGTGGCGTCGAACTCGACCAGATCGCCCGAGAACAGCACCTTGTCCTGCGGCAGCCAGACCACCGTATCGCCCTTGGTATGGCCGCGGCCCAGTTGCAGGATCTGCACCTCCAGCTTGCCCAGCCACAGCGTCATCTTGTTTTGGAAGGTGAGCGTGGGCCAGGTCAGGCCCGGCGGCACCGATTCGACGTTCTGGAACAGGCGTGGGAAGCGGCCGATCTCGCTCGCCTTGTCCTGCTCGCCGCGCTCGACGATGAGCTCGTAGGTGTCCTGGCTGGCGATGATGTGCTCGGGCTGATAGGCCGAGGCACCCAGCACCCGCACCGCGTGGTAGTGGCTCAAGAGCACGTACTTGATCGGCTTGTCGGTGACCTCGCGGATGCGGCGAATCACGTCGGCCGCCATCACCGGCGTGGCCTGGGTGTCGATCACCATCACCGCATCGTCACCGATCACGATGCCGGTATTGGGATCGCCCTCGGCGGTATAGGCATAGGCATGGTCGGAGAGGCGATCGAAGCTGACGCGCTTCACTTCCAGATCGGCCTGGGAGGCAAAGGTCTTGGTACTCATGAGACTGGCTTTCCTCAAATGGGGCGGCTACATTTCGTCATAAGCAAACTAATTCGCCTATAACAAACAACAGGGCTTGATCTTAGTTAGGCCGTTTGTTAATGTCTAATTGATTGTTTTAGGTATAAACCCGCATGCCCGATAGCCAGAGCCTTGATGAAGAAGCCCCCGCCGCCGAGCGCGGCCCGCGCGGCATCCAGAGCGTGGAGGTCGGCGGCGCGCTGCTGATTGCCCTGGCGCATCTGGGCCGGCCGCTGGCGCTGAAGGATCTGGCGCGCGAGGCCGGCATGCCGCCGGCCAAGGCCCACCCCTATCTGGTGAGCTTCATCAAGCTGGGCCTGGTGGAGCAGGAGGCCGGCAGCGGCCGCTACGGCCTGGGGCCGCTGGCCCTGCAGCTGGGCCTGATCAGCCTGCAGCAATACGACCCGGTGCGCCTGGCCACGCCGCGCGTGGAAGAGCTGGCCCAGGCGCTGGACGTGACGGTGGCGATCGCCGTCTGGGGCAACCGCGGCCCCACCATCGTGCGCGTGGCCGAGGCACCCAGCCCGGTGCATGTGAGCATGCGCCATGGTACGGTGATGAGTTTGCGTGGCACCGCCTCGGGCCGGCTGTTCGCCGCCTATCTGCCGCGCGAGCAGGTGCTGGAGGCGCTGGGCAGCGAGGGCGGCCCAGCGACGTTTGACGCTGAACTCCAGTCCCACCTGGATCAGGCGCGCGCGCTGGGCATCGCCAGCTCACGCGACGGCGTGGTGGCGGGCGTCTCGGCCCTGGCCGCGCCGGTGTTCGACGATCAGGGCCGCATGGTGCTGAGCATCACCGCGATCGGGCCCAGCAGCGGCTTCGAACTGGCGGCGAACGGTGCGATGGCCCAGGCGCTCAAGCGCACCGGCAGCGAGCTGTCGCGCCAACTGGGTTGGCGGGGGTGACGTGCTTGCCTTCGGTGTTCAGTCAGCCCGGGCGCTGGCAGGCGCCCTGGCCTGACTGAGCCGTCGGGCAAGCCGCGGGGCTTGCCCTCGGTGCTCAGTCAGTCCCAGCTCCAGATGGCGCGCATCACCTCGGCCTCCTCGGCCATCGGCAGGCACATCGGATAGAGATTGCGCGACAGGCGCACCAGCTCGGGCTGACCGCCATAGAGCATGATCTGACCCTGCACAAAGCTCAGGTCCAGGCTCAACAAGGTGGCCGGCGCATCCACCACCGGATGCCGCCACACCTCGCCATGCTCGACAAAGCCCAGCATGCGCTTGTAGAACGAGACATGCCGCGGGTTCACCTCGATCACCAGGCGGTCGGCCTGGAAGCGATCCTTGGCCAGCAGGTAGACGACGTGGAACAGGCTGGCCAGCACCGCGCGCGCGGGCGCATCGCGCTCCACCGCAAGGCGCGTCACCTCGCACAGGGAATAGCCCTCGTCGCGCAGCGCATCCAGCACATGGCCGAAGGCCAGGTCGGCGGTCAAGCCTTCCATGCTGTCGGGGCGCACGCCCACCGTGCCGGCGATCTGGCGATCCAGCAGGGCCTGCACCGTGCACACCACGCCGCGGTGCGCCATCTGGGCTGCGCTCAGGTCGTAGCCGCTGTCGGCATAGCGCCGCCGCACCAACTGCCCCGCCGGATGTTCGGCGGTCGAGGCGTCACCGGCCAGCACGCTGATCAGGCCGGCCTCGGTGGTGCGCGTCAGCAAGGAGCGGAAATCGCTCTCGCCGCGCCGCGCCGACACGAGCGCGCCGGCACCATGGTCGCGCACCATCTGCGCCATGTCCGCCGCCAAGTCCATGCCATCCGCCGCCATACAACCACTCCCTCAAGCCAGGCGCGAGTCTATGCGACTCTCCGTGACCAATTTCACGAACCCACCGCTGTCACACGAATGAGCCTCAAGGCTTGCAGTTGCTTACACAAGCAGGGCTTGGCGTGGCCTCAAACACACAGCCGCGGCGGCATCAAGGCCTCGGGCTGTCCATCAGGGCGGCCCATTGAGCGCGCGCCTGCAGCAGCGCGGCTTGCACGCGTTCGTCGGCCTGCTGGGCCGCCGCATGCACATCGAACACCGCCTCCAGCTGCGCCGGCACGATGCCCGCCGCCAGCTCGGCGTCGGCGGCCACGGCCGCGCGTGCCAGCACGCGCAAGGGCGCCTCGCCCTGCCGCACCCGCGCTACCAGCGCGTCCACGCAAAGCCGGGCGCGTGCGCCGCCCAGCACCTGTGCCAGCAACATACTCAGGCCCTGCGCGAAGATCAGATCGCGCTGCGCATCGATGTTCTCGAGCATGCGCGCGCCCTGCGGCTGCATGCCTTCGGCAGATTGGGCCAGCGCCTTCACCGCACCATGCGTGCACACCAGCAGCCCGCAGCATTCGGCCCATTCGGCCGGCCAGTTGCCCAGGCCGCCCTCCTGCTGCTGCTGCATGCAGCCCAGCAGGGCCGCGACGCGCTGGGGTGCGCGCTGGGCCGCCGCCAGGGCCTGCTGGCAGGCGACCGGCCCGCTCAGCTCGCCCAGTTCGGCCTGCGCCAGCAACGCCAGGTCGAGGGCCAACTTGCCCAGCGAGCCGCACAGCACGCCCAGCTCGGCCGCCAGCCTCGCCAGGCGGTCGCGCTGGGTCGGCCAGGGCATTGCCGGCAGCGGCAGCTGCAGCTCCTGGCCCATCAAGACGCTCACTTGTGCGGAGGTGCCGTCCCCGCCAGCGCCCAGTTGCAGGAGCAGCGCCTCGTCGGCGCGCTCACGCAGCGCCTGCGCGGAACGCAGCAAGGGGCTCACCCAGGCCACCAGCTTGTGGCGCAGGCTGGTCACCTGCACCGGCTGCAGCTGGGTACGGGCCAGCAGGGCGGTACGGGCATGGCGCTCGGCCAGGTCCAGCAACTGCCCGCACAGCCTGAGCAGATCCTGCTCGATCAGCTGCAGGGCCTTGCGCGTCTGCAGGACCATGGCGGTATCCAGCAGGTCCTGGTGGCTGCTGCCCCAGTGCACGAAGCCGGCGGCCAGCGGGTCGAACAGGGCCACCGTCTCGCTGAGCTTGCGTACCACCGGCAGCGCCAGGCTGCCGGCGCGACCGCTGGCGGCCAGCATCGCCGCCACATCGTAGAGTTCGGCCCGGCAAAGGCTGGCAATGGCCTGCGCAGCGCCCGGCGGTATCGCGCCGGCCTTCGCCTGGGCGCGTGCCAGCGCGGCCTCGAAATCCATCATCGCCTGCACGACCGCGGTCTCGTCAAAGACCTCGACCATCTCGGGCGTCGACAAAAATCCCTCAAATACCAACACTGACATCACCGCGTCCCAAAGGATCTTTGTTCGGCGGGATGCTAGCGAGGGCTGCGCCCGGCAGCCGTCGCGACAAACCCGGGGCGGGTTTGTCACAAGGCTGCATGTACTCAGGCAGCGTTATGCATGCCGGCCAGGCGGCTCATATGGCCCAGCGAGAGGCGGTGCATTTCCAGCAGGGCCAGCAGGCCGTTGCGGTGCAGCTCGCCCACGGTGGCATCGTCCAGCGCGGCGTACTTCTCTTCGTCCAGGGCCAGGAAGCCCTCGACGTCGATCTTCTCGCCGTTCGTCAGCGTGGCCTCGAAGCGCATGTCGCGCAGCAGTTCCAGCTGCACCAGGCGTTCGCAGGCCAGGCGGGTGCGCTCGGCCTCGCGCTCGAAGCTCTCCAGGAAGTTCTTGGCGTTGACCGTGAACTCGGTGGGCTGGCCATCTTCGGAGAACAGCTGGGTGCCCTCGGTGTCCGAGAAGCCCTTCCAGTCGGCGTCGTAGCAGACCGCCATGTCCTCGCTCTCATTGATGCGGGCCATCGCGAAGGGATAACGGCGCAGATAGGCGGGCATGTACTGGCCTTGCCACTCGCCGTTCTTGATGAACAGATTGCTGCCGGCCTTCAGGCCGAACACGGCCAGGGGCGCCACCGGCGCCTTGCCGCCCGTGGCGTTGGTCGGGTCGCCGACGCGCACGAACACGATCGGGAACTCCTTGCAGGCGTCGGCGAATTCCACCACGGCCAGGAACAGCGAGTTCATGCCGGCCACGCGATCCACGCTGCTCAGCTCGGTCTGCAGGCGCAGCTTCTTGTGCTGCTCACGGTCCAGCGGCACCAGGTTGCCGTACATCGGGGGGTTGCTCATTCAGTTTCTCCATCAGCGGCCAGTCTCGAGACCAGCACCTTGTCCACACGCTTGCCATCGAGGTCCACGACCTCGAATCTCCAGGCGTTCCACTCCACCACATCGGCCGTGCGCGGCAAGCGCCCCAGCAGCAGCATCACCATGCCGGCCAGGGTGTTGTAGCGCCCACGGTCCTCTTCGGGCAGTTCCTTCAAGTCCAGGCGGTCCTTCAGCTCGGGCACGGGTATCAGGCCATCCATCAGCCAGCTGCCGTCCTCGCGTTGCACCGCCCAGGCATCGCCATCGCTGGGCGCATTGAACTCGCCAGCGATCGCTTCCAGCACGTCGCGCACAGAGATCACCCCCTGCACCTCGCCGTATTCATCCACCACAAACACCAGCGGCGCGTCGGACGCGCGGAAGTGTTCCAGCAGCTCCATGCCCGAGAGCGTCTCGGGCACGAACACCGGCGCCTCCAGGCCCTCGCCCAGGGCCAGGTCTTGCCCGGCGAGCGCGCGCGCCAGCAGGCCCTGGGTGCTGGCCACGCCCAGCACATCGCCCAGGCCCCCGCGGCAGACCGGGTAGCGGCTGTAGCCATGGGCCTGCAGCATCTTCAGCACCTGGGCGGGCGAATCGCTCACGTCCAGCCAGGCGATCTCGGCGCGCGGGATCATCATCGAGCCGATCTGGCGCTCGTCTAGGCGGAACACATTGCGCACCATCTGGTGCTCGTGCTCCTCGATCACGCCGGCGTCCAGGCCCTCTTCCAGGCTGGCGGCAATCTCTTCCTCGGTGACGCTGCGTTGGGTCTTGCCGCGCAAACCCATCAGGCCCAGCGTGGCCTCGGTGCTGAAGGTCAGCGCCCTCACCAGCGGGCGCGCCACCAGGGAGAGGAATTCCATCGGCGGCGCCACCATGCGCGCCACCGTCTCGGGATAGATCTGACCCAGGCGCTTGGGCACCAGCTCGCCGAAGATGATGGTCACCACCGTGATGATCACCACCACCAGGGCGGTGGCGGCAATGTCCACCGCATTGCCATGCAGGCCGAAGGTCTCGCTGAGCCAGCGCGACAGCGGCGCCGAGAAGGCGGCATCACCCACGATGCCGTTCAGCACCCCGATGGAGGTGATGCCGATCTGCACCGTGGAGAGGAATTTGGTCGGGTTGTCGTGCAGGTCCATGGCGGCCTGGGCACCCGACTCGCCCGCCTCCACCAGCACCTGCAGGCGCGCCTTGCGACTGGCCGAGAGGGCCATTTCAGACATCGCAAAAAAGGCGTTCAGCAACAACAGGAAGAGAAGTAAGGCGGTATCCATTGAGCGCGCCGTCTGATCCGGGTTTACCCGCGATGCGGCGCTGTGGGTTCGAAGAAGCCGGCAAGAGTAGCAGAAGCCCAAGACGATTCCGACAGCACAATCCCGGTATGAACTACCTGATCGGTGACCTCCAAGGCTGCTGCGATGCGCTCGAGCGCCTGCTGCAGAAGATCGACTTCTCGCCCTCGCGCGACCGCATCTACCTGCTGGGCGACCTGGTGAACCGCGGCCCGGCCTCGCTGCTGACCCTGCGCCGCCTGCAGGGCCTGGGTGCGGCCGCCACCTGTCTGCTGGGCAACCACGACCTGCACCTGCTGGCCGCCGCCCAGGGCACGCGCAAGCCCAGCCGCAGCGACACCCTGCACGAGATCCTCGAAGCACCCGACCGCGCCGCCCTGCTCGAGTGGCTGCGCCAGCAGCGCATGGCCTGCTTCGAGCAGGGCTGGCTGATGGTGCATGCGGGCGTGGTGCCGCAATGGGACCTGGCCCAGACCCTGGCGCTGGCCGGCGAGGTGGAGGCGCTGCTGCGCGGCCCGGAACTGCCCGAGTTCCTGGCCCAGATGTATGGCAACGAGCCGGCGCGCTGGGATGCCGGCCTTGCCGGCGTCGCTCGCCTGCGCTTCGTCGTCAACGTGCTGACGCGGCTGCGCTTTTGCGCCGCCGACGGCACGCTGGACTTCAAGACCAAGGACGGCGCCGGCAGCGCCCCGCCCGGCTTCATGCCCTGGTTCGACGTGCCGGGTCGGCGCAGCGCCGACACGCCCATCGCCTTCGGCCATTGGTCCACCCTGGGCCTGCTGCAGCGCCCCGGCCTGCTGGCCCTGGACACCGGCTGCGTCTGGGGCGGCAGCCTGAGCGCGGCGCGGGTGGAGAACGGCCACGCGCTGGAACTGATCCAGGTGCCCTGCGCGCAGTCCCAGAAACCCGGGGAATAGCCGATGCAATCACAGCTAGAATTCGCGCTCTTCACTCGGGAGACGTGGCCGAGTGGTTTAAGGCAGCGGTCTTGAAAACCGCCGAGGGTTTATCCCCTCCGTGAGTTCGAATCTCACCGTCTCCGCCAAGCAGCTTCGCACCAGGCCAAGCACCGCGTGATGCTTGTCACGACTGCCTCGCCGCGCGAGCCTCCCCGGCTGGATCAGAATGGCAACACCTTTGCCCCTGGGTCCGAATACTTGTCGACGCAGCAACCCACCCCATTTCTCCTCAAGGCCAGTCGCGTCTTGATGCCGCTGCTGTGTCTGGCGGGAACTGCGTCTGTGGCCCAGCGCATCACCGTCGAATACCGCGACAAGCCCCCCTACAGCTTCACCGACCGCGGCCAGCCCGCCGGCTTCCTGCTCAAGCGCACCATCGAGATCATGAAGCTGGCCCGGGTCGAGGCCCTGTATGTCGAGATGCCGCTGAAGCGCATCATGAACGACATCCAGGCCAACCAGGAGGAGCTGTGCTCGCCGAGCTGGTACAAGCTGCCGGAGCGCGAGAAGTTCGCGCGCTTCTCGCTGCCCATCCACCAGGACAAGCCGCATGTGGTGCTGGCCAGCGGCGCGGCCGCGCCGGCCCTGCGCGCCCATGCCAGCATGGCCGCCATGATGGCGGACACCCGCTTCAGTCTGGGCGTGGTGGAGGGCGTGTCCTACGGACCCGAGCTCGACAAGGCGATCGCCGCGATGGCGCGGCCGCCGATACGCGCGGTGATCTCGCCGGTGCAGCTCGCCAAGATGGTGGCGGTGCGGCGCGCCGACTACATGCTGATCGACCAGGAGGACCTCAACTGGATCGACACCAAGGGCGAGATCAACGCGCTGAACCTGGTGCGCATCAACTACCCGGACGCTCCCGAGGGCCTCAAGCGCTATCTGATGTGCTCCAGGCAGGTGGACCCGCGCACCATGGAGCGCATCGACCAGGCGATCCGGCAGTTGCTGCCCGAGCTCAACCCGCGGGCTGATTAAAGTCATGCCGCGGCCTGCGGCCCGCGCCTAGACTCGGCGTCCATGGACAAACACTATCTCGCGCCGCTGTTCACGCCCAGCTCCATCGTGGTGTTTGCGGGGCAGGCGGAGACGCCCGAGGGCCTCACCCCGCAGGCGCAGAACCTGCACGCCGCACTGCGCGGCCAGCGCTACACCGGCACGCTGCAGTTCCTGGACATCCACACCAGCGGCACGCTGGCCGACCTGGCCCAGGCGCGCGCCGATCTGGCCATCATCGCCCTGCCACCCGGCGACCTGGCCGCCGCGCTGGAGATTGCCGGCCGCATGACCTGCCGCGCCGCCCTGCTGCTGAGCAGCGGCATCAGCGCCGAGCAGGCGGCGGAGCTGAAGAAGATCGCGCGCCGCGAGGGCGTGCATCTGCTCGGGCCCAACAGCCTGGGCCTGCAGCGCCCCGCCCTGCAGCTGAATGCCAGCGTGGCCGGCCCGCTGGCCGCGGCGGGCCCGCTGGCCCTGGTGTCGCAGTCGGGCGCGCTGACCGCCGCGATGCTGGACTGGGCCAGCAAGAATGCGGTGGGTTTTTCCAGCGTGGTCTCGCTGGGCCCGCACACCGGCGTGGACATTGCCGAGGTGCTGGACTTCCTGGCGCATGACGCGCAGACGCAAAGCATCATCGTCTACCTGGAGGGCATCTCGAGCGCGCGCCGCTTCATGAGCGCGCTGCGCTCGGCCGCCATCGCCAAGCCGGTGGTGGTGCTGAAGGCGGGCCGCAAGCCGGCCGGCAACGAGGCCGCGCACACCCACAGCGCCAGCATCATCGGCAGCGACGAGGTGTTCGACGCCGCGCTGCGCCGCGCCGGTGCGGTGCGCGTGCGCTCCTTCGTGGAACTGTTCTCGGCCGCCAAATGCCTGGCCTCGCGCTACCGGCCGGTGGGCCGGCGCCTGGCCATCGTCACCAACGGCGGCGGCCCCGGCGTGCTGGCGGCCGACTGGGTCAACGAGCTGGGCCTGCAGCTGGGCAAACTCGCGCCCGAGACGGCGGCAGCCCTGCAGCCGCAGCTGCCGGCGCTGGCCTCGCTGAGCGATCTGGTCGACCTCTCGGAAGAGGCCGGGCCGGCGCATTTCCGCGCCGCCGTCGAGGCCGCCGCGCGCGATGCCCAGATCGACGGCGTGCTGGCGATCTGCTCGCCCAAGGCGGGCGGCGATGGCGAGGCGGTGGCGGCGGCGCTGGCCGCGCTCAAGTCCGCGCTGGGCAAGCCCCTGCTGGCCTGCTGGATGGGCGATGCCTCGGTGGGCGCGGCGCGCAGCCTGCTCAACCGCGCCGGCATCCCGAGCTTCCGCACCCCGGAGGCGGCGGTGGGCGCCTTCGACAACATCGCCTCCTATTACCAGAACCAGCGCCTGCTGCAGCAGACCCCGCCGCCGCTCTCCACCCTGGCCAAGCCCGACATCGAATCGGCGCGCCTGGTGATCGAGAGCGTGCTGGCCGAACGCCGCAAGGTGCTGACCGAGCTGGAATCCAAGACCCTGCTCTCGGCCTTCCACATCCCGGTCACGCAGACCATCCTGGCGCGCAGCGCCACCGAGGCGATGATGATCGCCACCCAGCTGGGCTTCCCGGTGGCGCTGAAGATCGATTCGCCCGACATCAGCCACAAGTCCGATGTCGAGGGCGTGGCCCTGAACGTGATGAACGGCGCCGGCGCGCGCGACACCTATACCGAGATGGTGGAGCGCGTGGCGCGTCTGCAGCCGCAGGCGCGCATCAACGGCGTGACGGTGCAGAAGATGGCCCGCGCGAGGCGCGGCCGCGAGATCTATATCGGTCTGGTCACCGACGACCCCTTCGGCCCGGTGGTGGTGTTCGGCGCCGGCGGCACGCGCATCGAGCTGATGAACGACCGCGCCATGGAGCTGCCGCCGCTGAACCAGTTTCTGGCGCGGCGCCTGATCGAGCGCGCCCGCGTGGCCGAGACCCTGGGCGAATGGCGCGGCGCGGCGGCCGTGCACATGGAGGCACTGGAACAGCTGCTGCTGCGCGTCTCCGAGATGGTGTGCGAGCTGCCCCAGCTGCGCGAGATGGACATCAACCCCATCATCATCGACGCGCAGGGCGCGGTGGCGGTGGACGCGCGCATCGTGGTGGACCACGCGCCGCCCGCCGGCGCGGCCGGCCGCGCGCCGAGCTACCAGCACCTGGCCATCCTGCCCTACCCGGCGCGCTACGAGCGCATGCTGCCGCTGCGCGGTGGTGGCGAATACCTGCTGCGCCCCATCCATCCCGACGATGCGCAGATGCTGCAGGTGCTGGTGCAACAGCTCTCGCCCGAGAGCCGCTACTTCCGCTTCGTCTCGCACATGAGCGAGCTGCCGGCCTCGATGCTGGCGCGCTTCACCCTGATCGACTACGACCGCGAGATGGCCCTGGTGGCGGTGGTGAAGGAGCGCAAGCCAGGGGCCGATGGCGCGATGGTGGAGAGCGAGCGCATCATCGGCGTGTCGCGCTACATCACCAACCCCGATCGCAGCAGCTGCGAGTTCGCCCTGGTGGTGGCCGATGATTTCAACGGCAAGGGCCTGGGCTCGCGGCTGATGGAGTCCATCATGGACGTGGCGCGCGACAAGGGCCTGGCTGAGATCGACGGCTTGGTGTTGGCCAACAACGCCGGCATGCTCAAGCTGATGCGCAGCCTGGGCTTTGCCGTCAAGCCCTTCCCCGAGGACCCGGACTTCAGGCTCTGTACGCATGCGCTGTAGCGCGCTCGTGTGAAGAAATTCACACCCTCCCCCCCGCGGAACAAGGGTGGACACCAGCCCCGGCGCGGCGGGCCAGCGAGGACAATCTGAAGCCATACAGACACCGGGGCCCGCCATGCAAAGCGCACGCCGCTTCTTCAGCTTTCTTTCCGGCATCGCGCTCTATACCAGCGCCATGGTGGCGTCCAATCTGCTCACCACCATCACCTTGCCGCGCAGCTGGGTGCTGGTCTCAGGGCGCAGCGACACCATGATCGCCCAGGCCTGGAAGGCCGGCCTGCTGGCACTGCCCCTGGTGGTGCTGGCCGCCATCTGGGTCAACATCACCCTCCGCGCCCGTCAGCGCAGCCGCAAGCATGTGGTGGCCTGGCTGTTCGGTGGCCTGGTGACCGGCTGGCTGGGCTGGCTGATGTATGGCTTCGTCGTCTTCGCCGTACAGACCGGCGAGCGCACCTGGCCGGTCGCGTCCATGCTGTTCTCTTCCCATCTGCCGCCCCTGTGGGGCCTGATGAATACCGTGGGCATCTTCCTGGGCGCCGTGATCGGCCTCTGGACCGTGCCCGAGCGCGTCTCGACCCGCCAGCGCCGCGTGGCCGTCGCGGCAACCTCAGCCAGCGCGCCAAACGCCGGTACAGCACCCGCCCCCAGCCGAGGCCCCCGCATCCCGCGCCTGAGCAACTGGCGCAAGCCGGCCGCGCCGAGCGTGGAGGCGGCCAGCGGCAAGGCGCGCGAGAAAGCGCTCAGCCAGCCATAGGCCCAGCCTGTTGACACCGCGGGCGCCAGCGCGGCTAGCATTGGCGGCAGCACCACAGCCCAAAAGGCGCCGCCCATGAGCCTAGCCCGCCACTTCCACCAGATGGCCTACAACAACGCCTGGGCGAACCACCGCCTGCTGTCGGCCTGTGCGAAGTTGCAGCCCGGCGAGTTCGAGGCCGCGCGCAGCGGCTTCTTCCCCTCGCTGCGCGCCACGCTGAACCACAACCTGACGGTCGACTGGTTCTATATCGATGCGCTGGAGCGCGAATTGCGCGGCGCGGCGCCCAACCCGGATTGCTACCAGTTCTTTGCGCAGGACGAACCCTGCCAGAGCCTGGAACAGCTGAGCCAGGAACAGCGTCAATCCGACCGCCGCCTGCTGGCCTATTGCGCGCAGCTGATGGACAGTGAGCTGGAGCGGCTGGTGACCATAGACCGCCCCGGCCGCCAGCAGCAGGACACGCGCAGCCGCCTGCTGGCGCATCTGCTGCAGCACCAGATCCACCACCGCGGCCAGGCGCATTGCATGCTCTCCAGCAGCTCGGTAAAGCCGCCGCAGCTGGACGAGTTCTTCTGCGCCGGCGAGGCCCATCTGCGCGCCGCCGAATTCGCCGAACTCGGTTTCACCGAAGCGATGATCTGGGATTGACCCGGCTTGTGCCGCCGCGCCGCGCCGCATACCCTGGGCTCTCAACCCCTGCCCAGGAGCCGAGATGGACCGTCGCCGCTTGCTGCATCAATCCGCCCTGCTGGGCGCCGGCGCGCTCAGCGCCGCCTGTGCCGACACGCCGCGTGCCGCGGAGGGCGGGCCCCTGTTCCAGTTGCCGCTCACCACGATTGCCATTGCCGGCAGCAGCCAGCGCTTTCCGGTGCGGCGCATCTACTGCATCGGGCGCAACTACGCCGCCCACGCACGCGAGATGGGCTCGGACCCGACGCGCGAGCCCCCCTTCTTCTTCCAGAAGCCCAGCGACGCGATCCAGAACGTCGCGCCCGGCAGCATTGCCGACCACCCCTACCCGACGCTCACCAAGAACTACCACTACGAGGTGGAACTGGTGGCGGCCCTCAAGGCTGGCGGCCGCAACATCAAGGCCGAGCAGGCCCTCGCCCTGGTCTACGGCTATGCCGTCGGCCTGGACATGACGCGCCGCGACCTGCAGCGCGGCATGGGCGACCAGAAAAAGCCCTGGGAGATTGGCAAGAGCTTCGACCGCTCGGCGCCGATCGGCCCGCTCCACCCGGCGCGCGGCGGTGCGCCCTTTGCCGACGGCGCCATCTGGCTCAAGGTGAACGGCGAGCTGAAGCAGAACGCGCGGCTCTCGCAGATGATCTGGAGCGTGGCCGAGCAGATCAGCCAGCTCTCCCAGGCCTTTGAGTTGCAGGCCGGTGACATCATCTATTCGGGCACACCCGAGAACGTCGGCCCGGTCGTGCCGGGCGATCTGATCGAGTGCCATATCGACGGCCTGCCCGAGCTGCAGCTGCGCATCACACCGGCCGTCTAGGGCCGGCAAAAAGAAACCCGCCAGCTCCTTCGAACTGGCGGGTCAGGTGAAGGCCTCAGGACGCGGCGGTTTCACGGCCCGTCCAGCCTGAGGATGCTGCCTTCACCACGTCTGATGTCGGGGACATCAGGCTGTTTCCCCTTCCCGGGGAATCCTCAGTCTCGTGGCGCTACCGTCTGCTTTCCCTGCTACCGGCTTCGCCACATTGCAAATCTAGTCGCTGCCGGGCCGGGTGCTTTGCGCTGGCTCAATAAGCTGCCGCGCTGGCTACTCGCCCAGCTCGGCACGCGCCTTTTGCTGGCCGCGCAGACGGCCGATGCGGTCTTCCAGCTGGCGCCGCATATTGTCGAAGGCGTCGCGCAGCGCGACATAGGCATCCTCGTTCTGCACATGGCTGACGCTCAGCTCGTGGCCGGGGAAGGTCAGGTCGATGCGCACGACGAAGGGGCGGCCTTGCTGGCTGTGCTTGTGGTCCAGTTCGATGCAGACGCGGCAGCTGGTCAGGTCGGCACAGAATTGCTCCAGCTTGAGCGCGCGCTCCTCGGCGGCGGCGCGCAGGGCGGCGGATTCTTCCATGCCTTGGAAGCGGACATGCAGTGCTTGCCTCATGAGAGTCTTCTCCTCGTTGTCGCCAGCGGCCGCGCCCCTGATGGTCGCGAATCCCGCTTGGCATGGCTCTACGATGCCTGACTCGCGCCTTGCGGCCTTGATGTAGCGCAAGAGCCTGCGAGGCTCACGTCAGCCGAGCAGCATGCCGCGCTGCTCGATGAAGGCCACCACCTGATCCAGCCCACTGAGGGTCTTCAGGTTCGTCATCACATAGGGGCGGGTGGGCCGCATGCGCTGGGTGTCGGCTTCCATCACCGCGAGGTCGGCCCCCACATGCGGGGCCAGGTCGGTCTTGTTGATGACGAAGAGATCGCTCTTGGTGATGCCGGGCCCGCCCTTGCGCGGAATCTTCTCGCCCGCCGCCACGTCGATCACATAGATGGTCAGGTCGCTGAGCTCGGGGCTGAAGGTGGCGGCCAGGTTGTCGCCGCCCGACTCAATGAACACCACGTCCGCGTCGGGGAACTCACCCAGCATGCGGTCGATCGCCTCGAGGTTGATGGAGGCATCCTCGCGGATCGCGGTATGCGGGCAACCGCCCGTCTCCACGCCCATGATGCGTTCGGGCGGCAATGCGCCGCTGATGGTCAGGAGGCGCTGGTCCTCCTTGGTGTAGATGTCGTTGGTGATGGCCACCAGGTCCCAGCGCTCGCGCATGGCCTTGCAGAGCATCTCCAGCAAGGTGGTCTTGCCCGAGCCCACCGGCCCGCCTATGCCCACGCGCAGCGGCGGCAGCTTCTTGGTGCGGTTCGGGATGTGGTGCAGGATGCTCATGATCGGAACAGTCTGGAGTACTGGGTTTCATGCCGCGCCGAGAGGATGGCGAGCATGGGAGAAAAGGCCTGGCGCTCGCCGTCGCCCAGGGTCAGCGCGGCCTGCACGGCCGAGGGGATCGCATGGCTGAGCGAAGCCAGGATGCGCTGCCCCGCCAGCTGGCCCAGGGGCACGGCCTTGATGGCGGCCTGCACCATGTTCTCGGCCCAGCCAAAGGCATAGGCCAAGAGGGCGGCTTCGGTGTCGGCTCCGGCCGCCGCATAGGCCAGCGCCATCACCACCGGGTAGGTGGGCGGGCCCAGCGCCAGGCAGGCCTGGATCTGCGCCGGGCTGGCGCTGTCGTGGTTGCGCAGCCACTCGATCAGCGAGCGGCCCATCTGCTCGCATTGCAGGCGCAGCTCGGCGCTCTCGCGCGTCTGCAGCACCCAGTCGTTGAGCGCGCGCAGCCGCGTCACATCGTGCGCCGCCCAGGCCGGCAGGGCCTGGGCCAGCAGGGCGAGGTCGCCGCGCGCCAGCGCCAGGGTCAGGTGTTGCCCGAGCCAGCTCGCGGCGCTGGCTTCGTCGCGCACCAGCCCATGCTCGATCGCCGACTCCAGGCCCTCGGAGTAGGAGAAGCCCCCTACCGGCAGGGCCGGCGAGGCCAGCCAGATCAGCTGCAGGAGGCTGGCGGGATTCATCGCATTCAGAACAGGAAGTAGCGCTGCGCCATCGGCAGCACGCTGGCCGGCTCGCAGGTCAGCAAGAGGCCGTCGGCGCGCACCGCATAGGTCTGGGCATCGACTTCCATGCGTGGCGCATAGTCGTTGTGGATCATGTGGCGCTTACCAACGCCGCGGATGTGCTTCACCGCCGCCAGGGTCTTGGCCAGGCCATAGCGCTGGCCCACGCCGGCGGCAAGCGCGGCCTGCGAGACAAAGCTCAGCGAGCCACGCGCCAGCGCGCCGCCATAGGCCCCGAACATGGGCCGGTAATGCACCGGCTGCGGCGTCGGGATGGAGGCATTCGGGTCGCCCATCGCGGCCATCGCGATGCTGCCGCCCTTCAGGATGATGCTGGGCTTGACGCCGAAGAAGGCCGGCTTCCACAGCACCAGGTCGGCCCACTTGCCCACCTCCACGCTGCCCACCTCATGGCTGATGCCATGCGCGATCGCCGGGTTGATGGCGAGCTTGGCCACATAGCGCTTCACGCGCGCGTTGTCGTGGCCAGCTCCATCTCCGGGCAAGGCACCGCGCTGCAGCTTCATCTTGTGGGCGGTCTGCCAGCAACGCATGATGACCTCGCCCACCCGGCCCATCGCCTGCGAGTCGGAGCTGAACATGCTGATCGCGCCCAGGTCGTGCAGGATGTCCTCGGCCGCGATGGTCTCGCGGCGGATGCGGCTCTCGGCAAAGGCCAGGTCCTCGGCGATGGCCGGGTCCAGGTGGTGGCACACCATCAGCATGTCCACATGCTCGTCCAGGGTGTTGATGGTGTAGGGCCGCGTCGGATTGGTGGAGCTGGGCAGCACATTCGCCTCGCCCACCACCTTGAGAATGTCCGGCGCATGGCCGCCGCCGGCGCCCTCGGTGTGGAAGGTGTGGATGGTGCGGCCCTTGAAGGCCGCCACCGTGTCTTCCACAAAACCGCTCTCGTTGAGGGTGTCGGTGTGGATGGCCACCTGGGTGTCGGTGGCCTCGGCCACGTTCAGGCAGTTGTCGATGGCCGCCGGCGTGGTGCCCCAGTCCTCGTGCAGCTTGAGGCCGATCGCGCCCGCGGCTATCTGCTCGTGCAGCGCGCCGGGCAGGCTGGCGTTGCCCTTGCCCAGAAAACCCAGGTTCATCGGGAAGGCCTCGGCCGCCTGCAGCATGCGTTCGATATGCCAGGCCCCCGGCGTGCAGGTGGTGGCAAAGGTGCCGGTGGCCGGCCCGGTGCCGCCGCCCAGCATGGTGGTGACGCCGCTGGCCAGTGCCTCCTCGATCTGCTGCGGGCAGATGAAGTGGATATGGGTGTCGATCGCGCCGGCGGTGACGATGAGCCCTTCGCAGGCGATCACCTCGGTGCCCGGGCCGATGATGATGTCCACGCCCGGCTGGGTGTCCGGATTGCCGGCCTTGCCGATGGCGACGATGCGGCTGTTCTTGAGGCCGATATCGGCCTTGACGATGCCCCAATGGTCCAGGATCAGGGCGTTCGTCATGACCGTGTCCACGGCGCCTTCATCCCTGCCGCGCTGCGATTGCGCCATGCCGTCGCGGATGGTCTTGCCGCCGCCGAACTTCACTTCCTCGCCATAGCCTCCGGCGCGCAGGGTCAGGTCTTGCTCGACCTCGATGATCAGCTCGGTGTCCGCCAGACGCAGGCGGTCGCCCACGGTGGGGCCGTACATCTCGGCATAGGCACGCCGTCCGATCTGGGCCATCACAGACTCCCTTGCACCAGGCCGCGAAAACCGTAGACGATGCGCGCACCGGCCAGCGCCACCAGCTCCACCGTGCGTTGCTGGCCCGGCTCGAAGCGCACCGCCAGGCCCGAGGCGATGTTCAGCCGCATGCCGCGCGCGGCCTCGCGATCGAAGGCCAGGGCCGCATTGGTTTCGGCAAAGTGGTAATGCGAGCCCACCTGGATGGGCCGGTCGCCGCGGTTCTGCACCACCAGGCTGAGGGTGCGGCGTCCCGGGTTGAGCTCGTGCTCGCCCGCGGGGGTGAAGAGCTCGCCGGGGATCATGCGCGCCCCGCCCTTGCCTGCCGCTTCAGCCACAGCTGGCGCAGCGCCACGCCCGCGCCGGGCAGCAGCAGCACCAGGCCCGCCAGCGCGGCGGGCTCGGACAGCCACTCCAGCAGTTCGTCCAATGCCGCATGGCTGTGGGCTTGGTCGGCGGCATGGGCCAGGGCCAGCGCCGGCAGCAGTGCAAGACTCAGGGTGAGGATGCGCTTCATGGGAGTTCCTTGGCTCAGACGATGGGTTGATGAACGGTCACGAGCTTGGTGCCGTCCGGAAAGGTGGCTTCCACCTGGATGTCGGGGATCATCTCGGCCACCCCGTCCATCACGTCGGCGCGCGTCAGCAGCGTGCGGCCCTCGCTCATCAGCTGGGCCACGGTCCTGCCGTCGCGCGCGCCTTCCATCACCGCGGCGCTGATGAAGGCCACCGCTTCCGGGTAGTTGAGCTTCAGGCCGCGGGCGCGGCGGCGCTCGGCCAAGAGGCCGGCGGCGAAGATCAGGAGCTTGTCGCGTTCTCTGGGTGTGAGTTCCATGCACAGGACATAGCAAGCCCCGTGCCTCGCCATCCAGGCACGGAAGCTGCGACATGGGAGGGCCATGTCGACTGCCGCCCCCCAACGCGTCATCAAGGTGCGCCGCGACTACAACGCCTGGGTCGCGAGCGAAACCCTGGAGGACTATGCGCTGCGCTTCACGCCGCAGCGCTTTCGGCGCTGGTCGCCGTTCCGGGTGGCCAACACCGCGTTTGGCGCCGCCAGCTTCCTGATCCTGGAGGCGGTGGGCGCCACCCTGCTGCTGCAATACGGCTGGGCCAACGCCGCCTGGGCGATCTGCGCCACCGGCCTGATCATCTTCCTGGCCGGCCTGCCCATCAGCATCGTCGCGGCCCGGCATGGCGTGGACATGGACCTGCTGAGCCGCGGCGCGGGCTTCGGCTATATCGGCTCCACCCTCACCTCGCTGATCTACGCCAGTTTCACCTTCATCTTCTTCGCGCTCGAGGCGGCGGTGATGGCCTATGCCCTGGACCTGGCGCTGGACATCCCGCCGCGCTGGGGCTATCTGATCTGCGCCCTGGTGGTGATCCCGCTGGTCACGCACGGCGTCTCGGCCATCAGCCGGCTGCAGCTCATCACCCAGCCGCTCTGGCTGCTGATGCTGATCCTGCCCTTTGCGGTGGTGCTGTGGCGCGACCCCGGCACGTTCGCGGGCATCGTGCACCATGCCGGGGAGCAATCGCACAGCGCCGGGTTCGAGCTGCGTTACTTTGGTGCGGCACTGACGGTGGGCATCGCCCTCATCACCCAGATGGGCGAGCAGGCCGACTACCTGCGCTTCATGCCGGCCGAGACCCCCGCCAACCGCCGGCGCTGGTGGGCCGCGGTGCTGATCGGCGGCCCGGGCTGGGTGCTCCTGGGGGTGCTGAAGATGCTGGGCGGCGCCCTGCTCGGCTGGCTGGCGCTCAGCCATATGGTGCCGGCCGAGCGCGCGGTGGACCCCAACCAGATGTACCTGGCGGCCTACGAGGTGGTGTTCCCGCGCTATGGCTGGGCGGTGGCGGCCACCGCGCTGTTCGTGCTGATCTCGCAGCTCAAGATCAATGTCACCAACGCCTATGCGGGCTCGCTCGCCTGGAGCAATTTCTTCTCGCGCCTCACCCACAGCCACCCCGGCCGCGTGGTCTGGGTGGTGTTCAACACCTTGATCGCCTTCCTCCTGATGGAGATGAATGTGTTCGAGGCGCTGGGCGCGGTGCTGGGCCTGTACGCCAATGTGGCGATCGCCTGGATCATGGCGGTGGTGGCCGATCTGGTGATCAACAAGCCACTGGGCCTGTCGCCGCCCGGCATCGAGTTCAAGCGCGCCCATCTCTACGACATCAACCCGGTGGGCGTGGGCGCGATGGCACTCGCCTCCACGCTCTCGGTGAGCGCCTATCTCGGCCTGTTCGGCGAGCTGGCCCAGGCCTTCTCGGCGCTGATCGCGATGGCCACCGCCTTCATCACCGCGCCCCTGATCGCCTGGGCCACGCAGGGGCGCTACTACCTGGCACGCCAGGGCGAGGCGGGCAGCTATGCGCGCCTGCAGGCCAGGCACTGTGTGATCTGCGAGCGCGAGTACGAGGGCCCCGACATGGCGCATTGCCCCGCCTACCAGGGCCCGATCTGCTCGCTGTGCTGCACCCTGGATGCGCGCTGCGGCGATCTGTGTAAGCCGCAGGCGCGGCTGGCGGCGCAATGGTCGGCGGCGCTGCGCGCGCTGCTGCCGCGCAAGACCTGGCCCTATCTGGACACCGGCCTCGGCCATTTCATCCTGCTGATGGCGGTGGTGATGCCGCTGCTGGCGGCGCTGTTCGGCCTGCTCTACCACCAGGAGCTGCGCGGCATGCCGGCACCGCGCGACCCGGCCGCGATCCAGAGCCTGGGCGCCGGCTTCCTCAAGGCCTATGCGCTGCTGGGCCTGGGCTCGGGCATCGTGGCCTGGTGGCTGGTGCTCACCCACCAGAGCCGCGAGGTGGCACAGGAAGAATCGAACCGCCAGACCGAGGCGCTGATGCGCGAGATCGAATCGCACCGCCGCACCGACGAGGCCCTGCAGGCCGCGCGCACCGTGGCCGAGCGCGCGCAGGCCGCCGCCGAGGCCGCCAACCAGGCCAAGAGCCGCTACGTCAGCGCCATCAGCCACGAGCTGCGCACCCCGCTCAACAGCATCCTTGGCTACGCCCAGCTGATGGCCGGGGACGGCGATGTGCCGCCGCGCCGGCGCCAGGCGGTGCAGGTGATCAAGCGCAGCGGCGAGCACCTGCTCTCGCTGATCGACGGCACGCTGGACCTGGCGCGCATCGAGGCCGGCAAGCTCTCGCTGGAGGCCGCGCCGATGGCCTTCGAGGATTGCATGCACGAGCTGGCCGAGATGTTCGAGCCGCAGGCCGCCGCCCAGGGCCTCAGCTTCGTGTTCGAGCCGCAGGGCGAGCTGCCGGCCCAGGTGCGCGCCGACGAGAAGCGCCTGCGCCAGATCCTCATCAACCTGCTGGGCAATGCGCTCAAGTTCACCGCCAGCGGCAGCGTCACGCTGCGCGTGCGGCATGCACGCGAGATTGCACAGATCGAGGTGCAGGACAGCGGCCCCGGGCTCAGCGAGGCCGAGCTGCAGCGCATCTTCGAGCCCTTCACCCGCGGCAGCACGCGCGGCACCGGCGCGGCGCCGGGCGCGGGCCTGGGCCTCACGATTGCCAAGATGCTCACCGAGCTGATGGGCGGCGAGCTGAGCGCGCGCAGCACGCCGGGCGAAGGCTCGGTGTTTGCCGTCAAGCTGTTCCTGCCCGCCCTGCATGAGGCGCCGCCGAACGCGGCGCGCGGCCGGCCGGCCCCGCCGCGGCGCGGCTACAGCGGCGCGCGCCGCCGGCTGCTGCTGGTGGACAACGAGGCCGCCGATCGCCAGCTGCTCGTCGAACTGCTGCAGCCGCTGGGTTTTACGCTGCGCAGCGCGGCCAGCGGCCACGATGCGCTGGACCTGATCGCCGGCGGCTACCGGCCCGACGCGGTACTGATGGACCTGGCCATGCCCGGCATCGACGGCTGGGAAACCATCCGCCGCCTGCGCCTGCTGGGCCTGCAGGATCTGCCGGTGGCGGTGGTCTCGGCCAATGCCTTCGAGAAGGGGCAGGAGAACGAGGTGGGCATCACGGCCGCCGACTTCATCACCAAACCGGTACGCCACGCCGAGCTGCTGGACTGGCTGGGCCAGCGCCTGCGGCTCGGCTGGACCAGCCAGGCCGACGCCGGGCCCCCGCCCGCCGCCCCGGCCGGCACGGCCCTGCCCGCCCAGGAGCTGGCCGCCCTGCACGAGGCCCTGCAGCTGGGCTATTACCGCGGCGTGCTGCAGCAGCTGGACGCGATCGCGCGCCTCGCGCCCGAGCAGCAGGGCTTCATCGAGCAGCTGCGCGAATTGGCGCGGCAGTTCCAGTTCGACACCATGAGCCAGCTGCTGCGCCGGGAGTCCACCGCATGACGCTGCAGCAACAACAACGCGGGCCAAACAGCGGCGAGCTGGTGCTGATCGTCGACGACGTGCCCGACAACCTCGCCCTGCTGCACGACGCGCTGGACGAATCCGGCTACACCGTGCTGGTGGCCACCAGCGGCGAGGCGGCGCTGGCACGCGCGGCCCAGGCCCTGCCCGACATCGTGCTGCTGGACGCGCTGATGCCGGGGCTGGACGGCTTCGAGGTGGCCAAGCGCCTCAAGGCCGCACCCGCCACCGCCCATATCCCCATCATCTTCATGACCGGCCTCACCGAGACCGAGCATCTGGTGGCGGCGCTGGATGCCGGCGGCAGCGACTATGTCACCAAACCCATCAAGCCCAAGGAGGTGCTGGCACGCATGCAGGTGCATCTACGCGGCGCGCGCCAGGCGCGCCAGGCCAAGCAGACGCGCCGCGCGCTCGACGCCTTCGGCTATGCCAGCATCACGGTGAATGCCGAGGATGGCCGGCTGATGTGGCAGACCCCCCTGGCGCGCCAGCTGCTGATGAGCTACTACGGCACCCAGGCCCCCACCACGCCCGCCCCGGTGCTGGCCTGGCTGCGCCGCCATCTGCACGAGGCCCAGGCCCAGATCGAGCCGCCGCGGCTCTATGCCGAGCTGGGCAAGAAGCGCCTGAGCCTGCGCCTGCACCAGCGGCTCGGCGCCGGCGAGGAGGCGGGCGAAGAAAGCGGCGACTGGCTGATCGTGATGCACGAGCTCAGCGATGCCGCCATCATCGAATCGATGGGCCTGGCCTTCAGGCTCACCTCGCGCGAGGCCGAGGTGCTGTACTGGGTGGTGAAGGGCAAGATCAACCGCGACATCGCCGACATCCTGGGCGCCAGCACCGCCACGGTGAAAAAGCACCTCGAGCGCATCCACGCCAAGCTGGGCGTTGAAACGCGCACCGCCGCGGCGGCCATGGCGCTCACGCGCATCCGCCAGCTGCATCCCAGCTGGGAGCTGTAGCGCGCTCGCTACTTCTTGCGATCCTGATCGCGCTCGTTGCCGCGTTCATTTCCGCGTTCGTCGCCATGCTCCTTGCGCTTCTCGGCGGCGGGCGGCTTGCCGCGTGCCGGTGGCTCATGCGCCTGCGGCTGCTGCTCGCGCTCCGGCGGCCTTTCATGAGCCTGAGGCTTCTCGCGCATGGGTGCCGGCGGCGGCGCCTGACGCAGGGCCTCGCTGCGCGGCGGCGGGTTGGGCTTCACCGTCGGGGCATGCGGGGCCGGCGGCGGCGGCATCAGCTCACGCACCGTGGCATCGCGTGGCCGATAGCGGTACTGCTGTTGCTGCAGCGCCTGTTGCTGTTCGGGCTGCGGGTAGCGCGCGGCCGGGTACTGGCGCTGGTAGCTGGGCAGCGGCGCCGGCGCCGGCGCACTGCGGCGATCCCAGCGCTCCCAGCCCGGACGCTGCTGCTGCCAGGCGGGGCCCCAGTGATCGCCCCAGCGCGGCGGCGCGCCCAGCTGCCAGCCCTGGAAATAGCTGGGCGGGCTGCGGTAGTAGCGCACCGGAATGCGCAGCACATACAGCGGCACCAGCTCGGGTCGCGTCAGCCGCCAGGGCCCGTTGTACCAGGGGCTGGCATACCAGTCGTCGCCCTCCAGCACCCAGTAAAGCCCGTCGTAGAAGAAGAAATTGACGCGCAGGCCCGGGGCGTAATAAACCGGGTAGCCGGGCACGCGCCGCAGCTCGGGATAGCTCGGCACGTTGATGCCGATCGAGACCGTGAACTGCGCCGTGGCGGATCCGGCCAGGCCCATCAGCATCGTCAACATGACCAGGGTGTGTCGCATGGCTTGATCCTCCGGTGTACGAATGCAGTGTTGGAAGGATAGTGCGCGCCGTGCCGTCGCTCTGTGCGCCTGCGTACCGAACTAATTCAACCATTGCGGGAAGTAACCCAGCGCGTCCTGCACCGCGCTGTCATGCGCCGGCACCACCACCAGGGCGGGCTCGGCGGCCATCAGCGCGCGCACCTGGGCCAGGCTCTCCAGGGTCTGCTGCGCATGGCCGTCCACCAGCAGGCTGGCGGCCCAGAACTTGGGCGTGCCGGCGCGCAGCGCGGCGAGGGTCCAGGCCACGTCGCCGATGAAGAAGAACTCGCGGCCCGAGTCCACCTTGACGAACAGGCCCATGGAGCCGGGCGTGTGGCCGGGCATGGGCACCAGCACCACCGTGCCGTCGCCAAACAGGTCCAGGCTTTGCGCATAGCCGCGATGCGGCCGGGCCTGGAACTGCAGCGCCTCCCAGCGGATGCCGGGCGCGGCCAGCTGCGAGGCCCAGCTGCCACCCGGGCCGCGGCTGGGCCGCTGGATCAGCGGCAGCTCCGCCGCGGCCACGCCGATGCGCGCGGCCGGAAAGTCCGGCACGCCACCGGCATGGTCCCAATGGCTGTGGCTCAGCAGCAGCAGGCCGGGCGGCGCCAGACCGGCCTCGTCCAGCTGCTGGCGCGCCGGCCGCACCGGCGCCTCGTACTTGAAGAAGGGCCGCCACCAGGCCGGCATGTCCTGCCGGTACTGGGCGTCGATCTGGCTGCCCATGCCGGTATCGAAGAGCAGCATGTCGTCGCCATGGCGGACCAGGAAGGCCGAGAAGTTGGAATCGATCTGTTTGGTGAAACTGCCGCCGGGCACCAGCAGGCCCTCGGCCACGGCGACGCGGGCGGTCTTGATGATGGCCAGTTGCACCGACGGTGCAGCATGGGCACCATGGCTGAGCGCCAGGCTCAGGGCGAGGAGTGGAAGGATTCGTTTGAGCATGGGCGCAGCCTAAAGCTGGGTCTATGCTCCAAGGTCAAGCCCCTCACGCACCTTGTTGCCGCCATGAACATCAGCCAGCTTGCCAAGGCCAGCCAGATCTCCACCGACACCCTGCGCTACTACGAGAAGCAGGGGCTGCTGCAGGCCGCGGGCCGCCAGCCCAATGGCTATCGCCGCTACGGGCCGGCGCAGCTGGAGCGGCTGCGTTTCATACGCGGCGCGCAGGCGCTGGGTTTCTCGCTGAAGGAGATTGCGGCCATCCTGCCGCAGCTGGCCGAGGGCCAGTTCGGGCGCGCCGAGATCGAGCACAAGCTGCAGGCCAAGATGGCCGAGATCGATGGCCAGATCGGCCAGCTGCAGCAGCTCAGGGCCGAGCTGGCGGCCACCTTTGCCTCCTTGCGCTGCGCGCCACAGGCCGCGCTCGACACGCGCGACAGCACCGCACCCGACAGCGGCAGCGGCGCCGGCGTGGCGGTGCTGAAGCGCAGCTTCAGTCGTTGACGAACAGGGACAGCGGCACGGCCGCGGCCATGGCGGCATAGCCGGCGTCATTGGGGTGCACATGGTCGCCGCTGTCGTAGGCCGGCAGCAGGCGCGCCGGCCGGCGCGGATCGCGCAGCACCGCATCCGCATCGACCAGGGCATCGAACTCACGCGCATGGGCACGCAGCCAGCGGTTGAAGGCGCGCCGCTGCCCGTCCTTGGCGAGGCTGTAGTAGCCCGGCGCGATATCGGCCGCCTCGAAGGGCGGGATGGTGCTGGCGATCACGCGCAGGCCCTGCTGGCGCGCACGCGCGGCGAGCGCCCGGTAGCCCTGGATCAGCGCGGCCACCGAAACCGGCGCCTCGGGCGTGGCCAGCGAGCCGGGGAAGGCGATGTCGTTGGTGCCAATGCGCAGCAACACGGCGCGCACACCGGATTGCTGCAACACATCGCGCTCGAAGCGCAGCGTGGCCGCCTCACCGAGCGCCGCGCCGGCCGGGTTGCTGGGCTGGCGCGGTGCATCGCGCAAGAGCCGGTTGCCGATCAGGCCCTGGTTCAGCACCGCCCAGCCACGCCCCTGCAGGCGCTGCGCCAGGGCATCGGTGAGGCGGCCGTTGGCGTCTTCGGTGGAGCCATCGCCGTCCACCGAGGAGTCGCCAAACACCACCAGGGCATGCACCGCCGCGCCCTCGCGCTGCACATCCAGGCCCACCACAAAGGGCCAGGCGCCGATGGTCTTGGCCTCGGGCCAGGCGACGGCGGCGGTCTGGTCGCCCGCCGCCACATAGCTGGTCTGCATGGCCAGGAAATGCGAGGTGCTGGCCAGCGTGGGCTGGGGCAGGTAGAGGCTCAGTGCCAGCTCGGCGAATGCCGACACCGGCAGATCAAGGGCATCGCTCCAGACCTCGGCATGGGGCGCCAAGGTCACGCCGGGCAGCCCGCCGAAGCTGAGCGCCCTGTCGCTGCCCGCCTGGATGCCGGCGCCCGCCTGGCGCAAGGCCAGGCGGGCGTTGCCCAGCACCAGCGGCTGCTCGCCATAGCGGTTCGACAGCTTCACGCGCAGCCGCTCGCCACCCAGGCTGGGGCGCAGGATCAGGCGCAGACTCTGGTCCGCATAAGCCGCCGGCTTGCCGGCCATGGCCGCCTGCGGCGAGGCCGACCAACTGCCCACCCAGTCGGGCGGCGCGGCGGCGGCCATCGACAGGCCTGCGAGCAGGGCAAACCCGGCAAGGAGATGGCGGACGCGTTTGAGCATGGGCAGGCCCGGATTGGCAATAGCGGCGAGTATCGGCGTCGCGCCGCCCGCATGCATTCGTCATGCCGCGGCGCGCTCCGCGTAGGCGCGCCGGTAGGCCTGCGGCGTCATGCCGGTGGCCTGCTTGAACATGCGGTGCAGCGCGCCCTCGCTGCTGAAGCCCAGCTGCTCGGCAATCGTCTTCACCGGCTGGCCGCCGCGCATCAGCTGCTCGCCCGCCTGGCGCAGCTTCACCAGGCGCAGCCAGCGGGCGGCGGGCAGGCCGGTGGCGGCCTGCACATGGCGGCACAGGGTGCGGGGCGAGCGCGCCAGCGCCGCCGCGGCCGCCTCCAGGGTCAGCGCCGTGGCGGGCGTCTGCTGGGCGGTGAGCAGCAGCTCGCGCAGCCAGGGCTGCTGCAGGGCCAGCAGCTCCACGCTGGCGAAGGCCGCGTGGCGCACGCGCGGCAGCGGCAGCATCAGCACCTCCTGCACCTCGCGCAGCGCGGCCGGCTCCATGCGGCGTGCCAGCTGCGCCAGCATCAGCGGCAGGTAGCCGCTGGCCCCCGCCGCGGTGACGCCGCGCGCCGCGCTCACCAACGGCGCGTCGAAACGCCACTGCACCTTGGGGAACAGCGCCTGCAGCGGCCCGGCCATCCACCAGGTGGCGGTGGCGGGCTGGCCGTTCAGCCGCCCGCTGGCCGCCAGCAGCGGCACGCCCGCGCAGTAGCTCCACAGCTGGCAGCGCGCCGGCAGATCGCGCAGCGCCCGCACCAGCGGCGCCAGGGTCTGCAGCGCGGCGCGCAGCCCAGGCTCGGAGATCACCCACAGGCCGGGCAGCAGCAGCGCATCGCAGGGCTGCTCGGCCAGCGCCGCCTCGGCCGGCAGCGCCAGACCATGGGCGCACGCCACCGGCCGGCCATCCAGGCTCAGCCAGCGCAGGCGCAGCAGTTCGCGGCCGGCGCGCAAATTGGCGGCGGCCACCAGATCGGCCACCGCGAACAAACCGGCCGGCATGCAGCCCTCGAACAGCAGCAGGCCAAGCGTGGTGGGCAGAGGGTTTGGCATGAAACGCTAGGAGATTTTCATTTTTTGCCATTCTGCGCCGGCACCGCTTTTCCAACAATGGCCGCACCCCAAGAGTTGGAGCCCGAGCTCATGCTGATCACCCAATTGCGCAACGCCACCCTGGTGCTCGAATTTCAGGCCGAGGGCCAGGACTTCGTGATCCTGGTCGACCCCATGCTGGCCCCACGGGGCGCCCTGCCCAGCCTCAAGTACCTGGGCGGCCAGCGCCGCCGCAATCCGCTGGTGGCGCTGCCGGATGCGGCCGAGGCGCTGCTGGCGCGCGTCACGCACTGCCTCATCACGCATTGCCAGCGCGGCCATTTCGACCACCTGGACCGCGCCGGCAAGCGCTGGTTGCGCGAGCGCCAGATCCCGGTGATCTGCATGCCGCGCGATGCCGACTATCTGCGCCAGCGCGGCCTGCAGGTCTGGCCCCTGCTGGGCGCCGAGCGCCAGCCTTTTTTTGGCGGCGGCCACATCACCCCGGTGCCCTGCGTGCACGGCCATGGCCTGGTGGGCCGGCTGATGGAGCATGGGCACGGCTATCTGCTCGAACTGCCCGGCGAGCCCAGCGTCTACCTGGCCGGCGATACCGTGTTGTGCGCGCCGCTGCGGCATTGCCTGCAGGCACTGCGCCCCGACCTGGCGGTGCTGCCGGCCGGCGGCGCGCGCTTCGACATGGGCGGCGAGGTCATCCTGTCGCCCGCCGACGTGGCCAGCGCCGCCGCCCTGCTACCGCGGGGCACCATCATCGCCAACCATCTGGAAGCGCTGGACCATTGCCCGGGCAGCCGTGCCGGCATGCGCGCGCTGGCCAGCGCCCAGGGTTGGCTGCCGCGCCTGTGGGTGCCCGAGGACGGCGAGGCCCGGCACTTCGCGGCGCGCCCCGTCTGAGCCCTGCTGGTGCATCGCCGCCCGCATAGCGTGCGCTGCGGCGGCCGCATGCCCGGCAAGCAGGCATGAATAAAAAAAGCCCCAGGCTTGTGGCCTGGGGCTGAAGTCCACCCAGGGGCGGTGGAGGAGACAAACGTAGATGCTTGGGTATTGCAGCTTCCGTGCCAGCTTTTGTCCGCGGCCGTGCGAAGCCTCGTATCATCGGCGCGGTGGCAAGGCCTGACCCCGGCCGCCTCACTGACGAGAGAGGACAAGACATCATGCATGCTGTCGGATTGGTGACCGCGCTGGCGCTGCTGCAATACCTGGTGTTCGCTGCTCTGGTGGCGCGCGCGCGCGAACGCTATGGCGTGCGCGGGCCCGCCGTCACGGGCCACGAAATGTTCGAGCGCTACTACCGTGTGCAGATGAACACGCTGGAGCTGCTGGTCGTGCTGGTGCCCTCGCTGTGGCTAGCCTCGCAATACTGGTGGCCGCGCGGCATGGCCGCGGTGGGCTGCGTCTATCTGGTCGGCCGGCTCGTCTACGTGCGCGCCTACCTGCGCGAGCCCAGCAGCCGCAACCTCGGCTTCATGCTCAGCCTGATCCCCACCGCGGTGCTGCTGGGAGCGGCGCTGGCCGGCACGGGCATGGAGGTGCTGCGCGTGGCGGGCCTGCTGCCGCGCTGAACGGCCAGTACCGGTAATGCCGGCATCGCCGGCATTACCACCATTACCAGCCGCGGCCTCAGGCCAGCGCCGACGCCATCATCCCCAGGCCCACCACGCCCACGCCCCACACCAGGGTGCGCAGATAGGGGATGCCCAGGTAGTAGACGGCGATGAACACCAGGCGCGACCAGAAGAACAGCTCGGCGCCCTGGGCAATGCGCGGCGACTGCACGCCCGACACATGGGCCACCAGGGCCAGCGCCGCGAACAGCACGAAGTTCTCCAGCGTGTTCCTGGCGGTGCGCTCGGCGCGCCCGGCAAAGGCCGTGTCCGCCGGCGCCTGATCGCGATTGCCCATCGCGTAGCGCATGCCCGCGGGGGTCCAGGCCTGGGCACGTATCAGGCTGGCCGCGAGCAGCAGCAACCAGCTGATACCCGCCATACAGACCACGAGGCTGAGCAGATGCGTCATCTTGTGCACTCCAGGGCTAGCGAATGAGGCACCATTATTCCGGGAACCCCGGCCTGGCGGTAGGCCTTTTGCAGGCGTCAAGCCGCGCCCCCAAGGCCGGCCGGCGCGGGCGATACTGCGCCACCGCCCTCCACTGACTGCGAGCCACCATGCCCAGCCACCTCCCAGCGCGCCGCGCCTGGCGCCCGACGCTCCTGACGCTGAGCCTGCTGGCCCTGGGGGCCTGCGCGATACTGCCCTGGGGGCCCGACCGCCACGCCACCGCGCCGCTGCTGGACGGCTTTGGCACCGTGGGCCTCACGCCCAGCCATGCCAACGCCGCGGCGCGCCGCCTGTTCGCCCAGGGCATGAGCCAGGCCTACGGCTTCAACGAGCATGAGGCGGTGCGCGCCTTCAAGGCCGCGCTCGCGCAGGACCCCGGCTGCGCCCTGTGCGCCTGGGGCGTGGCCTACCAGCTGGGCCCCAATATCAACAACACCACGCGCGGCGATCTCAAGGAGGCGCTGCGCCATGTCGACCATGCCCTCAAGCACAGCGCCGCTGCCACGCCGCTGGAGCGGGCGCTGATCGAATCGCTGGCACTGCGCTACGGCCATGGCAGCGAGGCCAGGAATCTCGCCCCGCTGCAGGCCGCCGTCTGCGGCGCCTCGGACCAGGCCGAGGACAAGGCCGACCCGCTGGACATCGCCTATGCCGAGCGCATGCGCGAGCTGGCCGATCGCTTTGCCGGCGATGCCGACGTGCTGGCGATCTACGCCGAGGCCGAGCTGGTGGCCACGCGCGGCGACTGGTGGGATCCGGCGAGCGGCAAGCCCGCCGGCCGCATCGGCGAGCTGGCCGACCGGCTCGAGGCCGGCCTGGCCCGGCATCCCGATCACACCGGCCTCAACCATTACCTGATCCACACGGTGGATGCGCCGCAGGTGGCGCAGCGCGCCGAGGCCGCCGCCGACCGCCTGGGTGCGCTGGCACCGAAGTCGCCACATCTGCTGCACATGCCGGCCCACACCTACGCGCAGATCGGCCGCTATGCCGACGCCACGCGCGTGAACCAGCAGGCGAACGCGGCCGACCTGGCCATGATGGCCGAGCTGAAGACGCAGAACTTCAGCGTCAGCAAGGACTGGCGCCAGCACAACACGCATTTCCAGTGGTATGGCGCGCTGATGGAGGGCCGCGGCGAGCTGGCGCTGGCATCCGCGCGCGCCGCCGCCGCGCTGGGCAGCGGCAACTACAGCTATGCCGAGTACCAGCGCAGCCTGCCGATGCTGACCCTGCTGCGCCTGCAGCGCTGGGACGAGCTGCTCAAGGAGCCGCTGCCCGCCGGCGAGCTGGGCGTGGCCACCCTGCTGGGCCAGCTGGCGCGCGGCACCGCGCTGGCGCGCAGCGGCCAGACCGCCGAGGCCGCCCAGGCCCTGGCCAAGCTGGAGCCGGCCGCGGCCGCGCTGCTGAAGAAGTTTGCCGGCACGAGCGAGTTCCACAAGATGCTGCGCAGCCTGGCGCAGAGTGCGCAGCTGCAGCTGCGCGCCGAGCTGGCATGGGCCGAGCGGCGCGTCGACGAGGCCCTGGCCCTGCAAGCCGAAGTGGTGAGCGCCGCCGCCGTGGCCGACCGCAGCGAGCCGCCCATGCTGGCCGGCGGCGCGCGCCTGCAGCTGGGCGCCATGCAGCTGCAGGCCAGGCGTTATGCCGAGGCCGAGGCCAGCTACCGCACCAGCCTGGCCGAGCATCCGCACAGCGGCTGGGCCCTGCAGGGCCTGCGCCGCGCCCTGCTGGCGCAGGGCCGGCAGGCCGAGGCCGAGCAACTCAAGCCCGCGCTGGAGCGCAGCTGGAAGCTGGCCGACGCCGCCCTGCGCGGCGCCTGAGCCTGCGCTCGTTTACTTGAGCTTCAGCTCCTGCAGCTCCATGCTGCCGGCCAGCTTGCGCATCACCTTGCGCTCGCCACCGGCCTGGTCCATCTTGCGCTGGTCCATCGCCATGAAGGCCTCGAACTTCTTCTGCAGCGCCTGCTGATCGGCGTTGTTCATGTAGTCCTTGGCTTCGATCGCCAGGATCAGGTCGGGCTCGCCCTCGCGCGGGTTGTTCACCGAGAACACATGGTAGGAAACCACCGTGCCCTCCTTCATGCCGAACTCGTTGGACTTCTTCCAGGTCTTGGCCAGGAAGTCCATGTAGTTCTCGAACTGCCCGGGCTCGACCTTGATGTGCGAGAAGGTCCAGACCGTGCCGGGCGTGTAGCTGGAACTCTGGGCGCTGGCCGCGCTGCCCAGCATGAGTGTGGCGGATGCGAAGAGCGAGGCGATCGCGATTCTGGTGAGACTCATGGCAAGGACTCCTTCACCAAGAAGGCGCTGGTGATGGCGCTTGCGCACAGCTGCGCGAGGCCACTATGCGTTGCGTCAAGGCCCGCCATGACGCGGTTTTCCCGCCTGTATGTTTAGCCATCTGGCCCGGACTGAGGCAGCCGCAGGCGAAGCGAGCCGGACGCCGGCGCCGCTTGTGTCCCGTCTTCCGGTGTCAGCCGGCCTCAGGCCATGGCCTGCAGCATCGCCGCCATCTTCTGGTGGATCAGGTTCACCGCCTTGAGCGGGCGCAGCATCACCTTGAACTCGCTGATCTGGCCGGCCTCGTTCCACTTGATCATGTCCACGCCGTTGATGCTGATGCCGTCCAGCTCCAGCTCGAACTCCAGCACCGCGTCGCGCTCGGACTTCAGCTCCCGCACATAGCGGAAGCTCTCGTTGCCGAACACCGAGAAGGCCGCCGCCAGGTACATGCGGGTGATGGCCCTGCCCTGCTGGGGCTTGTGCACCACCGGCGAGAAGAACACCGCGTCCGGGGCCAGCAGCGCGTCCAGGCCGGCGACGTCGCGGTTTTGCATGATCTGGTGCCAGCGGGAGATCGGGTCAGGCGTCATGGGGTCCTTTCGATGGGCGGCAGCTGGCCGCAGCGCGCAGTATGCGATGCGGGCCGGTGCGGCACAACGATGCCCCCGCTTGCGCCAGCGCAAGCCAGCGCCGCGCGGCCGGGCGCCCAATTCAGCCATGGGCAAGCAGCCCGGACTGGAGTCAAGCATGAACGTCTTCAAGGATCTGTTCACTTCCGACGTGGGGCTGATGAGCGCGGCCGGCCTGCTCTTCATGCTGGGCATGGGCGTGTTCTACATCCGCTACTTCCTGCGGCACATCGCCGAGGACGCGGCGGCAGCGCAGCAGCACAAGACCTGAGCCATCACGCGTATTGCGCGAGGCCGTGGCCGAAGGACCAGTTCTCCTTCGCCACCTCCACGAGGTTGATGAACACATCGTCCGGCCGGATGCCCGGGCGCTCGCCCAGCAGCTCCACGATGCGCCGGTACAGCGCCCGCTTCTGCTCCAGGCCGCGCGTGTTGTTGGCGGTGATCTGGATGAACAGCAGCGCGTCGCTGCGCGCCACGCCCAGGTAGGACGCGTTGTAGCAAAAGTTCGCCGCCTCATGCTCGGTGATGAGCATGAACTGATCGTCTTCCGGCACGTTGAAGGTTTCGCGCATGGCGCGGTAGAGGCCGTCAAGAATCGCCTGGCGGTAGGCCGGCGGCTTGCCGGCGCGCATGGAAAGGTGAAGCAAGGGCATGGTGCGGCGTCCGTTTCTTTCAGTCAGTGCGGGCTCCACGGTAAGGGGCACGAATCATTTCAACAAGCCATCAACCCTGATATCAAAGATAATGGCTTGAAATGATTGATCGCCCCTTGGATCTGGATGCCGTGCGGACCTTCGTGCGCATCGCCGAACTCGGCAGCTTCACGCGCGCGGCCGAAGCGCTGCAGACCACGCAGGCCGCGGTGAGCCTGAAGCTCAAGCGTTTGGAGGCAAGGCTGGGCTGCCGGCTGCTGGAACGCACGCCGCGCTATGTGCAGCTCTCGGCGCAAGGCGCCGCCTTTCTGGACCATGCCCACGCGCTCATGGACGCCCATGAGCGCGCACTTGCGGTGTTTGTCGAGGCCCGCCAGCGGCTCACCATCGGCATCAGCGACCACGTGGCGGGGCCGGACCTGCCCGCGCTGATCGCCCGCATGAATGCCCAGGACCCGCAGCTGCTGATCGAGATCCGCATCGCGTCGTCGGGCGATCTGCTGCAAGCCTTCGACCGCCGCGAGCTCGACACCGTGATCGTGCGCCAGCATCTGGGGCGCCGCGGAGGCACCCTGCTCGCCGAGGAACAGTTCGGCTGGTTCGCCGCGCCGGGCTGGCAGCATCGCGCTGGCGAACCGCTGCCGCTGGCCACCCTGGCCGAGCCCTGCGGCGTGCGGGCGATGGCCGGCCAGCTGCTCGATGCGGCGGGCCAGCCCTGGAAGGAAATCTTCTGCGGAGGTGGCGTGGCGGCAGTCACCGCGGCCGTGATGGCCGGGCTGGGCGTTGCGGCGTTAGCGCCGCGCATGCTGCCCTTCGGCGCCGTCGACGTTGGCCCCAGGCTCGGTCTGCCCGCGCTGCCACGCCTGCCGGTGCTGCTGCATTCGCGCGTCAAGAGTGGCCGGCCGCACCAGGCGCTGGGAGCGCT
Source organism: Paucibacter sediminis (assembly GCF_030254645.1). Classification (NCBI taxonomy): domain Bacteria; kingdom Pseudomonadati; phylum Pseudomonadota; class Betaproteobacteria; order Burkholderiales; family Sphaerotilaceae; genus Roseateles; species Paucibacter sediminis. The sequence continues at coordinate 3,138,205 of NZ_CP116346.1, read as the reverse complement.
TGCGGCGGCGTTCAGGAGCGCGGTGCGGGGGTAGGCGCGGCCAGCGGCTGTTGCTCGGATCGCGACCCAGGCTGGCAGGGTCACCCGCCTGCGCAACAACGCGAGACGGAATTGTGAATGCGCCCTACCCCAACCACTGCGCACCGCCCCGTGCTGCCTTGAGCAGCGTTAGGTGCGACCGCTCAAGCACTTCAGCTGCATCAAGGCCTGCGCTTCGCCCGCAGTCCTGAGCCACGGAGCGGACAGTCTCCATACGCCATCCGCCGTATATGCCCCCTGCCCTTCGCTCCCTACATTGGCCCTGTCCGCCTGGCACAACCTTGCTGCCGCGCGACAAGCCCACCAACCTGACCGCATGCCGGTCATTCAGGAGCGAAACCCCATGCTGAAGCGCCGATCCTTCTCCCTCAAGACCCTCGCCGCTGCGAGCGCCCTGGCGGGCCTGAGCTTCACGGGCCTCTCGGCCCAGGCGGCCGACACCATCAAGGTGGGCGTGCTGCACAGCCTCTCGGGCACGATGGCGATCTCGGAGACCGTGCTCAAGGACACGGTGCTGATGGCCATCGACGAGATCAATGCCAAGGGCGGCGTGCTGGGCAAGAAGCTCGAGCCGGTGGTGGTGGACCCGGCCTCCAACTGGCCGCTGTTCGCCGAGAAGACCAAGCAGCTGCTCACCCAGGACAAGGTGGCGGTGATCTTCGGCTGCTGGACCTCCGTGTCGCGCAAGTCGGTGCTGCCGGTGGTGGAAGAGCTCAACGGCCTGCTCTTCTACCCGGTGCAGTACGAGGGTGAGGAACTCTCCAAGAACGTGTTCTACACCGGCGCCGCGCCCAACCAGCAGGCCATCCCCGCGGTGGACTACCTGATGAGCAAGGACGGCGGCGCGGCCAAGCGCTGGGTGCTGCTGGGCACCGACTACGTCTACCCGCGCACCACCAACAAGATCCTGCGCGCCTACTTGAAGAGCAAGGGCGTGAAGGACGGCGACATCGACGAGAAGTACACGCCCTTTGGCCACAGCGACTACCAGACCATCGTGGCCGACATCAAGAAGTTCTCGGCCGGTGGCAAGACCGCGGTGGTCTCCACCATCAATGGCGACTCCAACGTGCCCTTCTACAAGGAGCTGGGCAACGCCGGCCTGAAGGCCAAGGACGTGCCGGTGGTGGCCTTCTCGGTGGGCGAGGAAGAACTGCGCGGCGTGGACACCAAGCCGCTGGTGGGCCACCTGGCCGCCTGGAACTACTTCATGTCGATCAAGAACCCGGCCAACACCGAGTTCATCAAGAAGTGGAGCGATTACGCCAAGGCCAAGGGGCTGCCCGGCCACAAGGACAAGCCGCTCACCAACGATCCGATGGAGGCGACCTATATCGGCATCAATATGTGGAAGCAGGCGGTCGAGAAGGCCAAGAGCACCGATGTGGACAAGGTCATCGCCGCGATGGCCGGCCAGACCTTCACCGCGCCCTCGGGCATCAGCTCCAAGATGGACGAGAAGAACCACCACCTGCACAAGTCGGTGTTCATCGGCGAGATCAAGGCCGATGGCCAGTTCAATGTGGTGTGGAAGACGCCCGCCCCGGTGAAGGCCAAGCCCTGGAGCCCCTACATCGAAGGCAACGACAAGAAGCCCGACGAGCCGGTGAAGAAGTAAGCAAGCAGGCGCATGAGCGTGCCCCCTGTCGCTGACATGGGGCGCGCCGACACACCCCGACGACGACGGCCCGAGGTCTCATGTTCCGCTTGCTACCGCTTCTGCTCTGCCTGCTGCTGTGCACGGCGCCTGCGCGGGCCCTCACGCCCGAACAGGCCCACGCGATCGCCAGCGGCGATGACACCGACGCGCGCATCGCCGCGATGAATGCGTCCCTGGCCGCGGCCGCGGTGAAGCCGGACGCGCGGCTGCAGCCTTTTCTGCAGGCCCTGTCCGCCGAGGAGCTCAAGCTCGCCGGCGCGCAGCTGCTGATCGTGCACGCCGACGGCAAGGCCGAGGACGCGCTCAGCGGCGCCGCCATCACGCCCCCCCCCGCCAGGCTGGACGACGTGAGCCTGAACAACCGCCTGCGTGGCGAGCTGGACCAGGCGCTGGCCGCGCTCAAGCTCTTCAGCGCCAAGCCGAGCGAGCGCCTGGCCGCCGCCAAGGCCCTGCAGCAGGACGCCAGCGAGGCGCGCCTGCCCCTGCTGGCGAATGCGCTGGCGCAGGAGTCGGATGCGGCCGTGCGCGCCGAGCTGCAACTCGCCAGCGCCGCGGCCCTGGCCGGCAGCGCCGATGTCAACAAGCGCCTGCATGCCGCCAAGCTGCTGGGCGGCTCGGACAGCCCCAGTACCCTGCTGCTGCTGAACCAGCGCCTGGCCGAGGAGAGCGATATGGCGGTGAAGAGCGCGCTGCAGAATTCCCTGCGCAAAGTGCAAGCCTCGCTGGCCTGGGGCGAGCGCCTCGGCGCCCTCTTCACCGGCCTGAGCCTGGGCAGCATCCTGCTGCTGGTGGCGCTGGGCCTGGCCATCACCTACGGGCTGATGGGCGTGATCAATATGGCCCATGGCGAGCTGATGATGATCGGCGCCTACGCCACCTATCTGGTCCAGCTAGGTTTCCGCCAGTTCCTGCCGGCGGGCCTGTTCGACTACTACCTGCTGGCCGCCCTGCCGGTGGCCTTCCTGGCCTCGGCCGGCGTGGGTGCGGTGCTGGAGCGCGGCGTGCTGCGCTGGCTCTACGGCCGCCCGCTGGAAACCCTGCTGGCCACCTGGGGCCTGAGCCTGGCGCTGATGCAGGGCGTGCGCAGCCTGTTCGGCGCGCAGAACGTGGGCGTGGAGAACCCGGCCTGGATGAGCGGCGGCCTGCAGCTGCTGCCTTCGCTGAGCCTGCCCTACAACCGCCTGCTCATCATCCTCTTCGCCGGTCTGGTGCTGGGCGGCATGACGCTGTTGATCAAGCGCACCCGGCTGGGCCTGTTCGTGCGCGGCGTGACGCAGAACCGCCCCATGGCCGCCTGCATGGGCGTGAACACCGCGCGCGTGGACACCCTCACCTTCGCGCTGGGCTCGGGCATCGCCGGCCTGGCCGGCTGCGCGCTCAGCCAGATCGGCAATGTCGGCCCCGACCTGGGCCAGAGCTATATCGTCGACGCCTTCATGGTGGTGGTGCTGGGCGGCGTGGGCCAGCTGGCCGGCACCGTCTACGCCGCGCTGGGCCTGGGCCTCAGCAACAAGCTGCTGGAGGGCGTGGTGGGCGCGGTGCTGGCCAAGATCGCCGTGCTGGTGTTCATCATCGTCTTCATCCAGAAGCGGCCGCAGGGCATCTTCGCGATGAAGGGCAGATCGGCGGAAGCATGATGATGACGAACACAGCACAAACCCTGTTCTCGCGCCGTGGCTGGGCCGCCTTTCTGCTTGCCCTGCTGCTGGTCTGCGGCGTGGCGCCGCTGCTCAATCTCTGGGTGCCCGAGGGTCAGGTCTTGCACCTGAGCGACTACGCCGTGGCCCTGCTGGGCAAGATCATGTGCTACGCCATCTGCGCCCTGGCCATGGACCTGATCTGGGGCTACACCGGCATCCTCTCGCTGGGCCATGGCCTGTTCTTCGCGCTGGGCGGCTATGCCATGGGCATGTATCTGATGCGCCAGATCGGCAGCGACGGCCAGTACCGCAGCGCCCTGCCCGATTTCATGGTGTTCCTGGACTGGAAGAGCCTGCCCTGGCATTGGCACTTCAGTGACAGCTTCGCCGCCACGCTGGCGCTGGTCGTGCTGGTACCGGGCCTGGTGGCCCTCGTGTTCGGCTACTTCGCCTTCCGCTCGCGCATCAAGGGCGTGTACTTCTCCATCATCACCCAGGCCATGACCTATGCGGCCATGCTGCTGTTCTTCCGCAACGAGACCGGCTTCGGCGGCAACAACGGCTTCACCGATTTCAAGCGCATCCTGGGCCTGCCCATCGCCACGCCGCAGATGCGCATGGGCCTGTTCGTGCTGACGGGGCTCACGCTGCTGGCCTGCCTGCTGCTGGCGCGCTGGATCATGGCCGCCAAGTTCGGCCGCGTGCTGCAGGCGGTGCGCGATGCCGAGTCGCGCCTGATGTTCTGCGGCTACTCGCCCCTGCCCTACAAGCTGGCCATCTGGACCCTCTCGGCGGTGATGTGCGGTGTGGCCGGCGCGCTCTATGTGCCGCAGGTGGGCATCATCAACCCCAGCGAGATGAGCGTGGCCAACTCGATCGAGATCGCGGTCTGGGCCGCGGTGGGCGGGCGCGGCACGCTGATCGGCCCGATCGCCGGCGCCTTCGCGGTGAACGGCGCGAAGAGCTGGCTCACCGTCAGCGCGCCCGAGATCTGGCTCTACTTCCTGGGCGCGTTGTTCGTCGGCGTGACCCTGTTCCTGCCGCAGGGCCTGGCGGGTCTGGCCAGCAAGATCACGCGGCGCGCAGGAGGCAAGGCATGACCCCCGAGCTGATGGAACAAGGCAGCGAGCGCCTGCAACATTTCTCGGGGGGCCGCGCGGCCGGCTACGGCCGCGTGCTGGAGCCCGGCGCGCTGGACCTGGCGCATGGCCGCATCCTCTACCTGGAGGATGTGAACAGGAGCTTCGACGGCTTCAAGGCCATCAACGGGCTCTCGCTGGACATCGCGCCGGGCGAGCTGCGCTGCATCATCGGGCCCAATGGTGCGGGCAAGACCACCATGATGGACATCATCACCGGCAAGACCCGCCCCGATGCCGGCCAGGTCTTCTTCGGCAGCACCATCAACCTGCTGCGCCACAGCGAGGCCGAGATCGCCCAGCTGGGCATAGGGCGCAAGTTCCAGAAGCCCACGGTGTTCGAGCCGCTCAGCGTGTTCGAGAACCTGGAGCTGGCGCTGCAGGGCTCGCGCAGCGTGCCCAGTGCGCTGTGGCACAAGCTCTCCGGCGCGCAGCGCACGCGCCTGGCCGAGGTGCTGGAGCTGATCCGGCTGCAAGACGAATGGCAGCGCCCCGCCGGCCTGCTGAGCCACGGCCAGAAACAGTGGCTGGAGATCGGCATGCTGCTGGTGCAGGACCCCAAGCTGCTGCTGCTGGACGAGCCGGTGGCCGGCATGACCGATCAGGAGACCGAGCGCACCGCCGAGCTCTTCCTCTCGCTCAAGGGCAGGCACTCGCTGATGGTGGTAGAACACGACATGAGCTTCATCGCGCGCATCGCGGAGACGGTGACGGTGCTTTGCGATGGCGCCGTGCTGGCCCAGGGCACCCTGGACCAGGTGCAGGCCGACGAGCGCGTCATCGAAGTCTATTTGGGGCGCTGAACGCCATGATTCTGGAAGCCAAGAACATCCACCAGTACTACAGCGGCTCGCACATCCTGCGCGATGTGTCGGTGAGCGCTGCGCTCGGACGCATCACCGTGCTGCTGGGTCGCAACGGCGTGGGCAAGACCACCCTGCTGAAGAGCCTGATGGGCCTGGTGCCGATCAAGAGCGGCAGCATCGAATTCAACGGCACCAACATCAGCAAGGCCAGCCCCTACGAGCGCGCACGCGCCGGCATCGGCTATGTGCCGCAGGGGCGCGAGATCTTTGCGCGCCTGACGGTGGAGGAAAACCTGCGCATGGGCCTGGCCACCCAGCCCGCCAGCGCGCCGATACCGGCCGAGCTGTTCGAGCTCTTCCCGGTGCTGAAGGCCATGCTCAAGCGCCGCGGCGGCGACCTCTCCGGTGGCCAGCAGCAGCAGCTGGCGATCGCGCGCGCACTCTGCGCCCGCCCCAAGCTACTGATCCTGGACGAGCCTACCGAGGGCATACAGCCCAGCATCATCAAGGACATCGGCCGCGTGATCCGCCTGCTGGCGGACCGCGGTGACATGGCGATCCTCTTGTGCGAGCAGTACGTCGACTTCGCCGAGGAGCTGGCCGACGACTACCTGGTGCTGGAGCGCGGCGCGGTGATCTCGCAGGGGCTGGGCAGCGAGATGGCCGCCAGGGGCGTGCGGCAGATCGTGGCGATCTGAAGGCGATTAGACCTGGCGGCGCTTCAGCCAGCCCAGCATGCCCAGGCCAGCGAGCAGCATCACCACAGGAGCGGGCTCGGGCACCGCGGCGGCCAGGGTGAAGCCGACGGCGTCCAGCGCAACGATCTCCACGCCCAGGTCGGCAAAGCTGCCGCGCGTGCCGAAGGCATCCTGCACATGCACCGGATGCGGGCCTGCGCCCCAGTAGTCGCCATAGTCGCCGGCCGGGTTCTGGTTGTAGCGCACCAGCATGTTGACGCCGTCGATGGAGAAATAGGCGTCGTCGCCGAGGGTGGTGAAGCTGCGCGCGCCAGCGGCGTTGTAGCGGTAGAGGTCCACCGGCAAGATGAGGCTGCCGCCCACGCCCGAGATGGTGCCCAGCACCTCATCGATCTCGTGCGACGCCACGGTCTGCAGATCGTATTTGTCGGGGTCGATGCTGAGGCGACTGAAGTTCATCGTCGCCAGGTTGAGGCTGATGGTGGCGTCCAGGCCGTTCAGCGGCGCCGGCACATTGAAGCCCACCGCATTGGCGGTGGCACGGGTCAGGATGATGTTGGCAGCGCCGTTCACCGGGTTGGCGCCGAGCGGGATATGCGCCAGGGCCAGGCTGTCGATCGGGCTGCTGGCATCGGCACGCAGCTTGTCCATGAAGCTGGCATAGGGCACTTGGTAGATATTGGTGCTGCTCTGGCCCAGGCCCGTGTTCATGTTCTCGAAGCGGATGCCGAGGGTGATGTTGTCGCTGAACAGCGCCTCGTAGATATCGATGGTGCCGAGGATGACGGACTGGGCCGCCGGGTCCACGCCGGCACCGAAGCTGGCATTGATCACCAGGGCCGGGGCCGGGCCTGCCGCGGCGCAGGCCAGCGACAGCGCGATTGACCGCGCCAGACGGCTTAGGGGGCGCAGGGGGCGAGCAACTGCGGGCATAGGGAGCACCTCGTCGACCGGTAGACCAGCCGCCGACTCTACGCCCGCCAACCCCGCAGGGCGAGTCCCTTACTAGAGTGACCAGGTGCGCGGCGGCACGGCCGTCAGGCCCCAGAGCTCGCGGCGCCAGGCGGCCCAGCAGGCGCGCAGCAGATCGGCGGCCGGCTCCACCAGCGGCGCCAGGCAGCGCAGCACCAGCACCCGCTCATGGGCGGCGGTGGCGCCGGCCATGCTGCGCAAGGCATGGCCCTCGATCAGGGCGCGCACGGCGTCCAGCGCGCGCTCGCGGCGTGCGCGCGGCAAGGCCGCCCCCGCCGCAAACACCAGCGTGGCCAGGCAGCGCTGGCCGGCCAGGCCCAGCGCGCCGTCCAGCAGCAGGCCGTCCTCGGCCGCGATCACGCCGCGCTCCAGCCAGATACCGGGGATCTCCAGATGCTGGGCAAAGCGCCCATGCTCGAAGGGCCGGCCGGCCTGCGGCAGGCCCAGCGCAGTGATGTCCCAGGCCAGCAGCTCGGCCTCCGGCGCCAGCTCGAACACGGCGCGGTTGAGCGCATGGCAGCCCGGGTAGGCCAGGGCCTCGAGCGGCAGCCATTCAAGGCGCGCGCCGGGCGCCAGCCTGGCATGCAGGGTCTGCGCGGCCTGCGCGCCGGCGCTGCGGTAAAAGCGCGTCGCGCCCGGGGTGGTGACGAGGCCATGCGCGCCCTCGCCCAGCTCCAGCTGCATCGCCAGGGTGTCGCCGCCCACCAGGCCGCTGGGCGGATGCACCAGCACGTTGTGGCAGATCGCGTCGCCCTCGGGATAGAGGCTCTTGAGTACGCGCAGCGGCCCCTCGTGCTGATGCCGGGCCACCGTGCGGCCCTGCTCGAGCGCGTATTGCAGGGCGAGGCTGGCGTGCCAGGAGGGATGTGCGGGTGGGGCGTCGGTCATGCGGGCATGGTCAGCAAGAAGCCTGCCTATTTGGTCGCCTACTTCGCCGCCGCCATGCTCACCCAGGAGAGCTCCAGCCAGTTGTCGGCGCGGTGCACCGCATTGACGCCGGCACGCGCCGCCCAGGGGATCACCTGGCGGTGCAGCGGGATCAGCTGGATCTGCTCGCGGTACTCAGCCAGCGCGGCCTTGATGAGGGCCTCGCGCTTCCTGGCATCGGGCTCGTTGCTGCTCTGCGCCGCCAGGGCGTCGAACTTGTCGTTGCGCGCGCGGCCGTAGTTGTAGGAGCCCACGCCCTTCTCGCCCGGGTTGCGCAGCACCGCGGTGAGCAGGGTCTCGGCATCGGTGATGGCGCCGCCCCAGCCCAGCATGTACATGCTGGTGTCGTACTTCTCGATCTTGGGGAAGTAGTTGACGCGCGGCATCGCGTTGACCCGGACCTTCACCTTGATCTGCGCCCACATGCTGGCCAGGGCCAGGCAGATGGACTCGTCGTTGACATAGCGGTTGTTGGGGCAGTCCAGCGTGACCTCGAAGCCATCCGGATAGCCGGCCTCGGCCATTAGCCGGCGTGCCGCCGTCAGGTCCAGCGGCAGGCGGGTCTCCAGCGCGGGGTCGTTGTAGGCGCCCAGGGTGGAGGCGGTGATGCCGCCGGTGGGTGCCGAGAGCCCGTTCATCAGCTTGCTGCGGATGGCCTCGATGTCCACCGCCTGGTAGAGGGCGCGGCGCACGCGCAGGTCCTTGAACGGGTTCCGCTCCTGCCCATTCAGGGCGGGCACCTTGGCGTATTGCAGCTGCTCGCGCTGCTGGTCCATGCCGATGAAGACGATGCGGTTCTCCACCCCCTCGATCACCTTCAGCCCGGGCGTGGCGCGCAGGCGCGGCACATCGCGCGGCGCGGGGTCGAGCACGAAGTCGATCTCACCCGACACCAGCGCGGCCAGCCGCGTGGCATCGTTGCTGATGGGGGTGTAGATCATCTCCTGCACATTGCCCTCATGCCGGTCCCACCAGGCGGGGTTGCGCTGCAACACCGTCTTGATGCCGGGCTGCCGCGTCACCAGGCGGTAAGGTCCGGTGCCATTGGCATTCATGCCAGCGTAGGACTCCTCGCGGTTCTTGAAGTCCAGCGGCCGCGTGGCCTTGTGCTTCTCGCACCAGCTCTTGCTCATGATCCACAGCGTGTCCAGATGCTGCAGAAAGATCGGGTTGAAGCTGGCGAGCTGGAACTCCACCGTCAGCTCGTCGAGCTTGCGCGGCACGCCCACCGCATTGGCGTAGACGGCGATCTGCGAAGTCTGCTCCTTGGCGCGATTCACCGAGAACACCACGTCATCGGCGGTGAAGGGCGTGCCATCGTGGAACTTCACGCCCGGCCTCAGCTTGACGCGCCACTGCAGCGGCGCGAGCTGGGTCCATTCGGTGGCCAGGCTGGGGGCGAGCTGCAGCTGCTTGTCGCGACGGGTCAGGCGCTCGTAGATCTGCCCGTTCATGTTGTTGGTCATGCTCTCGTTCTGAGAGTGGGGATCCATGGTCTGCGGATCACCCTGGCTGGCCCATCGCAGCGTCTGCGCTGAGCTGCCCGCGGCAGCCAACAGCGCCGCCAGGGCCCAACCACCCACCATCAGCAAGCGATGCTTCATGCCCAGCCCCCAAACGATGTTGTTGCGGCCGAGTGTAGGGAGCGCCCGCGCGTCGGCGCAGCGGGGCGACCCTAATGCGCCGTGGGGCGCGACCAGAGCTCGTCGATATGCGTGAAGCCCCAGTCGGCCGGGTTCTCGCGGCCGGTGACGCGATCGTTGCAGCCGGGCTGGGCGAGGTCCACCACCTGCACGGGTATGGGCATCTGCGACTTGGTGGAGAAGAACACGCGCACCGTGGGCATGGTCAGCGATGCCGGGCATTGGTCGATCACCACCGCCAGCCGACCCGACTGCAGCCGCACCAGCGTGCCCACCGGATAGATGCCCACGCTGCGGATGAAGGCCTGGAACACCGAAGCATCGAAATGCCCGGACCATTGCGCCATGCGTGCGAGCGAATCGGCCGGCCCCCAGGCCGCCTTGTAGGGCCGGGTGGAGGTGATGGCGTCGTAGACATCGCACACCGCGCCCATGCGCGCCAGCAGGCTGATGTCGTCGCCCTTGAGCTTGTTCGGGTAGCCGCTGCCGTCCATCTTCTCGTGGTGGTGCAGGCAGACGTCCAGGGCCGACTCGGGCACCATGCCGCCGGCCTTGAGCGCCTCGTAGCCGCGCACCGGGTGCGAACGCATCACGCTGAACTCGGCGTCGGTGAGGGCGCCGGCCTTGTTGAGCACCTCCAGCGGCATCATCATCTTGCCCACGTCATGCAGCAGGCCGGCCAGCCCCGCCTCGCGGGTCTGCGCCTCGCTCAGGCCCAGCTGGCGCGACAGCGACACCATCAGCGCGCACACCGCCACCGAGTGCATATAGGTGTAGTCGTCCTTGGTCTTGAGGCGCGCCAGGCTGATCAGCGCCGAGGGGTTGCGCGCCACCGAGTCGGCCACCTCCTCGACCAGGGGCAGGCATTGCTCGGCATCGATGGCGCGGCCCATGCGGGCCTCGCCGAACAGCGACACCACCGCCTGCTTGGAGCGGTTCACCAACTGGGCCGCGCGCTCCAGCTCCGCGGACATGCTGACGCGCGCCTCGGCGGCCGGCTTGGGCGGGCTCGGCGCCATGACCGGGGCGTCGGGCGCCTGCTCGACCCGCAGCGGCGCGGGTTCGGTGGCGGCGAAGCCGGTGTCATGTGCGGCCTCGACGTCCAGGCCCTGCGACACATCGATCACGCAGAACGCCACCTCACTGCGCAGCAAGGCGTCCAGATCGCCCTGTTCGCGCAGCACGAACTTGGTCTTCCAGAAGGGATGGGAGAACCACGACCCCTCCATCGCTTGCAGGAACATCCCGAGCTTGAGCTGGCTGGTCGGTATCTTTTTGAGCATGAAGCGGGCGGCTGCGGCGGGGTACGCCGCCAGTATGCGACGCCTTGGCCGCGGCCGCATGCGCATTCGGACACAAAAAAGCCGCCCGTGTCGGCGGCTTGCTGCAGATCACTGTTGGCTGCGCCTGTCACCCAGGCGACAGCAGCATCAGCGCATCTTGCTTTGCGGCACTGTGCGCAGTTCGCCCTGCAGCGAGGCCAGGTACTTGGCGAGGGTCTTCAGTTCGCTGTGGCTGAACTGCTTGACCTGCGCGCCCATGATGGCGTTGCCGCGACCCACCACCGCATTGCCCTCGGTCTGGTAGGACTTCAGCGCCACGTAGAGGTAGTCGGCATGCTGGCCGGCGAGCTTGGGATACGCGCCATCGATCGGCTTGCTGAAGTTGCCGCCGTGGCAGGAGGCGCAGGCGCCCTTGTCCAGCAGGGCCTTGACCTCATCGCTGGGCGTGTTGATGGTCAGCGGCGCTTCGGGCGCCTTGGCCTGCTGCTCGTAGAAGGCGGCCACGTCGGCGATGTCCGCATCGCTGAGGGTCTGGGCAATGCCGCGCATGGTGGGATGCTTGCGCTCACCCTTGGCATAGGCCGTCAGCGCGGCGGCGATGTACTTGGCGCTCTGACCCGCGATCATCGGCACCTTGTGCACTTCGGGGAAGCTGGCCTGATAGCCAGGGATGCCATGGCAGCCAATGCACATGGCGACCTTCGTCTCACCGGCCTTCACGTCTTGAGCTTGCGCCAGACCAGCGGCGCAGGTGGTGGCGAGGGCGAGTGCAATATGCAGAAGTTTGTTCATGATCCCGAAAGTCTTGTTCTGACACCGGGGCGCATTATAGGCACCACCTTATACTGGCCCGCCGCCTCTTTGGGTTTGATCCAGGTCCTGTTAATACTGTGTTTGCCTGATGCGTTGCCAACAGAAAAGCCGTGAACTAGGCGCGAAACGAAGTCGGGGTATCTTTCCCGACGAGGCTTCGCAACGACGTGCACGGCTTTTCTGTTGGCAACCCGAAGGGATCGGGGCTGACAGGGCCCATGTCGTTGTTGAACTCCTCGCCCAGGCAAGCAGCCTGGGCTTCGTCGTCCGCCTAGACCTGGGCCCTGTCAGCCCCGATCGCACAGGCAAACACAGTGTTAACAGGACCTCTCCATGAAGTTTCAAGGTTCGGACCAGTACGTTGCCACCGCTGACCTGATGCTGGCGGTGAACGCCGCCATCGCGCTGCAGCGCCCCCTGTTGGTGAAGGGCGAGCCCGGCACCGGCAAGACCATGCTGGCCGAGGAGGTCGCCACGGCGCTGGACCTGCCGCTGCTGCAGTGGCATATCAAGAGCACCACCAAGGCCCAGCAGGGCCTGTATGAATACGATGCGGTGAGCCGGCTGCGCGACAGCCAGCTGGCCTCCATCGAGGGCTCGGACAAGGTCCGCAATATCGAGAACTACATCGTCAAGGGCGTGCTCTGGCAGGCCTTCACGGCCGACCAGCCGGTAGCGCTGCTGATCGACGAAATCGACAAGGCCGACATCGAGTTCCCCAACGACCTGCTGCGCGAACTCGACCGCATGGAGTTCTACGTCTACGAGACGCGCCAGCTCGTGAAGGCCAAGCACCGGCCGCTGGTCTTCATCACCTCCAACAACGAGAAGGAGCTGCCCGACGCCTTCCTGCGCCGCTGCTTCTTCCATTACATCAAGTTCCCCGACGCGCCGACCATGCAGCAGATCGTCGACGTGCATTTCCCCGGCATCAAGAAGGAGCTGCTCGCGGCGGCCATGAAGACCTTCTTCGACGTGCGCAATCTGCCGGGCCTGAAGAAGAAGCCCAGCACCTCCGAACTGCTGGACTGGCTCAAGCTGCTGGTGGCCGAGGACATCCCCACCGAGGCCCTGCAAAGCCAGGACGACAAGGTCGCGATCCCGCCGCTGGTGGGTGCCCTGCTCAAGAACGAGCAAGACCTGACCCTGTTCGAGAAGCTCGTCTTCATGCAACGCCACAACCGCTGATGAGCAAGCAAACCGAAGCCGCGCTGCGCGAGGGCCTGGCCGATGGCATCGGCTTCATCGTCGGCGCCCTGGGCGGCTGGCTGCTGGGCCAGCAGTTCGGCCTGGATTTCGTCAACACTCCCGGCTACGGCCTGCCGCAGATCGCCAGCCTGGTGCTGATCGTGGCCGGCTCGGGCCTGGGCCGCTGGCTGCTGCGCCGGCTGCTGATCAAGCCATGAGCGAAAACAACACCGCCGCCCCCAAGCTCACCGACTGGGTCACCCTGCAGGGCCAGCATGCCCGCCTGGAGCCCCTGCACAGCTCGCATGCCGAGGGCCTGGCCGAAGCCGCCGCCGATGGCGGCGTGCACCAGCTCTGGTACACCGCCGTGCCCGCGCCGGCACGCGTGCCGGCCGAGATCGAGCGCCGCCTGGCCCTGCACGCGGCCGGCAGCATGCTGCCCTTCACGGTGTTCGACGCCGCCGGCCGCATCGCCGGCATGACCACCTACATGAACATCGACCACGCCAACCGGCGCGTCGAGATCGGCTCCACCTGGTACGCGCCGCGCGTGCAGCGCACCGGCCTCAACACCCAGTGCAAGCTGATGCTGCTGACGCATGCCTTCGAGACGCTGGGTTGCATCGCGGTGGAGTTCCGCACGCATCGCCTCAACACGCAGAGCCGGCGCGCCATCGAGCGCCTGGGCGCGCAGCTGGACGGCATCCTGCGCTCACACCTGCGCACCGCCGACGGCAATCTGCGCGACACCTGCGTCTACAGCATCATCGCGCCCGAGTGGCCGACCATCAAAACCCATCTGCAGTGGCAATTGGCGCGACCGCGCTGAGCCCCCACTGCCTTCCCCCCTGACCTCACCCCACAAAGGTTCGCGCCATGGCGAAGAAGCCCCTGTTTGACGTTGATGCACTCTGGCAGCTGGAGCGCCTGGGCGCGCCCAGCCTCTCGCCCGATGGCGCACAGGCGGTCGTGAGCCTGGCCCGCTACGACATGGAGAAGAACAAGGGCAGCTCGACGCTGAGCCTGCTCTCGACCCTGGGCGGCGAGCCGCGCACGCTCACCAGCTGCGGCGAGAAGGACGGCGCGCCGCTGTGGAGCCCCAAGGGCGATCTGATCGCCTTCATGGCGCGCCGTGAGCAGGAGGGCGCGAAGGACGAGGAGACCCAGCTCTATGTGATCCCGCCGGATGGCGGCGAGGCGCGGCGCGTCTCCAGCGTGGCCACCGGCGTCGAGGCCTTCAAGTGGTTCCCCGACGGCAAGCGCATCGCCTTCATCTCCTGGGTCTGGCCCGGTCTGAAGGGCGCGGCCGCGCAGGCCAAGGCCCTGCAGGCCTTCAAGGATCGCAAGACCAGCGGCTATGTGACCTCGGAGGCGCTCTATCGCTACTGGGACCACCACATCCCGATGGGCCGGGTGGCGCATCTGCATGTGCTGGACATCGCCACCGGCAGGACCCGCGACCTGTTCGAGGGCAGCGACTTCGAGCTCACGCGCGCCGAGCAGAGCGCCAACAGCTTCGACATCTCGCCCGACGGCAAGCGCATCGTCTTCAGCTACGACCCCCAGCCCGAGCAGCGCCTGGACCATTGCCATGCGCTGGCCGAGGTGGAGCTGCGCAGCGGCGAGATCCGCACCCTGCTGCGGGACGAGGCCTGGGACTTCACCGCGCCGGTCTACAGCCACGCCGGCCAGCACCTGGCCTTTCTGGCCAGCCACCAGGGGCTCAAGCACACCATGCCCAATCAGCTGGCGGTGCTGGACACGGCCGGCCACTGGGCCGTGCTGTCCGAGCACTGGGACCACGAGGTCGCCGCCCCGCTGCTGTGGGACGAGGACGATCTGGGTCTGCTGTTCTGCGCCGAGGACCGCGGCCGTCGCCATCTCTGGCGCTTCGACGTCAAGACCGGCGGCGCCTTCGTGCTGTTCCGCGGCGGCCATGCGGCCAGCTTCGCGCTCGAGGCCGGCACCATCGTCGTCAACCACGACGGCGTGCAACATCCCGCGCGCATCTCGGTGCTCGAGAGCGAGGGCGACGAGGAAGGCCTGGGCGCCGTGTGGCGGCGCATCGAGAGCGTCAACGACAAGCTGCTGGCGCAGTACGCCTTCGGCAAGGAAGAGGAAGTCTGGTTCAAGGGCGCGAACGACGAGCAGGTGCAGATGTGGCTGATCTACCCGCCCGGCTTCAACGCGCGCCGCAAATACCCGCTCATGCATGTGATCCACGGCGGGCCGCACACCGCCTTTGGCGACAGCTGGCACTGGCGCTGGAACCACCAGGCCTTTGCCGCGCAGGGCTATGTGGTGGCCTGCGTGAACTACCACGGCTCCTCGAGCTTCGGCCATGCCTTCCTGGACTCGATCACCCAGCGCTGGGGCGAGCTGGAGCTGCAGGACGTGGAGGCCGCCACCACCCTGCTGCTCAAGAAGCCCTGGGCCGACAAGCAGCGCGTGTTCGCCACCGGCGGCAGCTACGGCGGCTATATGGTCGCCTGGATGAACGGCCATGTGAAACCGGGCCGCTACCAGGCCTATGTCTGCCATGCCGGCTGCTACGACTGGCAGGCCATGTTTGCCGACGATGCCTACACCTGGCATGCCAAGGAGCTGGGCGCCTGGTACTGGGACGACCCGGCCAAGGTGGCCTCGCAAAGCCCGCATGCCTTTGCCCAGCATATGCAGACGCCCACCCTGGTGATCCACGGCGCGCTGGACTACCGCGTGCCCGATGCCCAGGGCCTGGCCTACTACAACACGCTCAAGGCCCGCGGCGTGGATGCGCGCCTGCTGTGGTTCCCGGACGAGAACCATTGGGTGCTGAAGCCGCGCAACAGCAAGCTCTGGTACGGCGAATTCTTCGGCTGGCTGAAGCAGTACGACAAAAAACGCTGAGCTTCAGCCCGGCTCGCCCTGGGCCCAGTCGACATCGCCGCACAGCACGCGCAGCCGCCCGTCCTGCCAATAGGCCACCGAGACGGTCATGCACATGCGCGCGCCGTGCAGGCTGAGGTAGGGGCGCGTCACCTGCACCTCGCCCACCGCCGAGATGGCACGGCGGAAATAGGGGCGGCGCGCCCAGCGTGCGTCGCCGGCGCGCTCGAGCGGGCCGAAGCGCTGGTCATGCGCCTGGTCCAGGCCCAGCGGCGCCACGCGCGCACCGATTTCGCGGCCCTGCTCGTCCAGCAGATAGCAGAGCTGCACGCCCGGCAGGCGCAGAAAGGCGTCGCAGGCCTCGCGCAACCCGCGCCCCTGCTGCAGCGGCAACAGGGCCAGGGCCATGGCGGTCTGGTAGGGCGCGACGCGCTCCTGGTAGGCGGCGCGACCGACCAGGTGGCGGTCGTCGAACAGGGCCCAGATGCTCTCCAGTTCGCTGGAGACGGCGCCGTCCGAGATCAGCTCGGGCTGCGGCCGGCCGAAGGCATAGCCCTGCACCAGATCGATGTCGGCGTCCAGCGCCAGATGCGCCTCGTCGCGCGTCTCCACACCCTCCAGCAGCACCAGCGCACCGCACTCGTGCAGCAGCGCGACCATCTGCGTGAGCACGCGTGAGATGCGCCCCGAGCCCATGGCGCGCTGCAGCAGGCTGCGGTCCAGCTTGACGATCTCGGGGCGGATGCGCCAGATCCGGTCGAAATTGGAATGGCCGGCGCCGAAGTCGTCCAGCGCCAGCAGGCAGCCGGTGGCGCGTGCGCTCTCCACCGCGGCCTCGAACTTGGCATCCTGCGCCATCACGTCCTCGGTGACCTCGAACACCAGCCGGTGCATGGGCAGGCCCAGCTGGTGCACCACCTCCACCGCCTTGGCCAGCATCTCGGCCTGGTTGGCGGCATGCACGAACACGGCCGGGTGGATGTTGAGGAACAACCAGCAATCGGGCACCTTCTGCTCGACGAAGTTGTGTACATGCAGCAGGCGGCACAGGCGATCGAGCTTGACCTGCTCGTCGAAGCTGGCCACGCGCTCGAAGGCGCTGATGGGCGAGAGCGGCTGGCCGGCCGCGTCGGTCACGCGTATCAGGCCCTCGTAGCCCACCGGCCGGCGGTGCGGGAAGCTGTAGATGGGCTGGAAACTGCTGCGCAGCACCTGCTCGCCCAGCCGCGCCACCCAGCGCCCCTCGCCATCGTCGGAAATGGCGCCGTAGAGTGCCTTGAGCATCTGTTCGACTTCGATGTTCATCGCGAGGGCCGGTGGCTGCGGTGTGCCGATGCTAAAGCAAGCCGGCGGACATGGATAATGAACCGAAGCCCCCGAGCGCCGCCACACCATGCTGATCAAGTTCTTCTACACCCTGCGCGCTGCCAAGCTGCCGGTTTCGGTCAAGGAGTTCCTCACCCTGCTGGAGGCGCTCAAGGCCGGCGTGATCGACGACGAAGGCGGCCCCACGGTCGACAAGTTCTACTTCCTGGCGCGCACCAGCCTGGTCAAGGACGAGGCGCATTTCGACAAGTTCGACCGCGCCTTCGCCGCCTACTTCAAGGGCGTGGAGATGCTCACCGACTTCACCAAGGAGGTGCCGCTGGAATGGCTGCGCCAGCACCTGGAGCTGGAGCTCACGCCCGAGCAGAAGGCGGCCATCGAGAAGATGGGCTGGGACGAGCTGATGGAGACGCTCAAGAAGCGCTTCGAGGAACAGAAGGAACGCCACGAGGGCGGCAGCAAGTGGATAGGCACGGGCGGCACCAGCCCCTTCGGCCATGGCGGCTACAACCCGCAGGGCATACGCATCGGCGGCGCCGGCAAGAACAAGAGCGCGGTGAAGGTCTGGGAACAGCGCGCCTACAAGGACTACGACGACAACCTCGAGCTCGGCACGCGCAATATCAAGGTGGCGCTGCGCCGCCTGCGCCGCTTTGCGCGCGAGGGCTCGGAGCTCGAACTCGACCTCGACGACACCATCCACAAGACCGCCGCCAACGCCGGCATGCTGGACATCCGCATGCAGCCCGAGCGCCACAACAAGGTCAAGGTGCTGCTGCTGATGGACGTGGGCGGCACCATGGACGAACACATCCACCGCGTGGAGGAGCTGTTCTCGGCGGTGAAGAGCGAGTTCAAGCACCTCGAGTTCTTCTACTTCCACAACTGCGTCTACGACTTCGTGTGGAAGAACAACCGCCGCCGCTTTGCCGAGAAGACGCCCACCTGGGACATCATTCGCAAGTACAACAAGGACTACAAGCTGATCTTCGTGGGCGATGCCACCATGAGCCCCTACGAGATCCTGCAGCCCGGCGGCAGCGTCGAGTACAACAACGAGGAGGCCGGCGCCGAATGGATCCAGCGCCTCACCCACGCCTTCCCGAAGAACGCCTGGATCAACCCCGAGCCGCAGGGCGTGTGGCAGTACCGGCAGAGCATCGCGCTGATCCAGCAGCTGCTGCACCAGCGCATGTTCCCGCTCTCGCTCGCCGGGCTGGAAGGTGCGATGCGCTTGCTGAGCAAATGAGCGGCTTGCGCATCGCGGCCATGCTGATGGTCGCGCTAGGGCTGGGCGGCTGCGCCAGCTTCAAGGGTTTGAGCGATGCCCTCAGCCGCAAACCCGCCATCCAGGCCGCCCAGGACGGCGCGCCCGCCCGCCTGGTGGCCGCCTACGAACTCGATATCGACGCGCCCGCGGCCCTGCGGGCCCTGCTCTACGAGCATCTGGACCTGGCACGCTTTCGCAACACCGCCGAGGACGAGCGCCTCAGCCTGGTGGAGCTGGACCGCCTCAGCGCCGCCGCCCCCGAACAGGCGCGCGCCCTGCTCGAGACGGCCGGCTACTTCAACGCCAAGGTCGCGATGCAGCGCCAGGGCGACGCGCAGCTGCAGCGCCTGCGCATGACGGTCGAGCCCGGCCCGCAGGTGCAGGTGAGCGCCGTGCAGCTGGACTTTGCCGGCGCGCTGGCGGAGCCCGCTGGCGCGGCACTGCGCCAGCGCCTTGGCGAGGCCTGGGCCCTGCCCGTCGGCGCGGCCTATGACCAGCCGGCCTGGAGCGAGGCCAAGAACGGCCTGCTCAATCTGGCGCGCACGGAGGGCTATCCACTCGCGCACTGGGCCAGCAGCCGCGCGCTGGTGCGCACCGAGACGAATGCCGCCGAGCTCGCGCTGACGCTAGCCAGCGGCCCGCTGTTCCGCCTCGGCGCGCTCAGGATAGAGGGGCTGAAGCACCAGCCCGCCTCCAGCATCGAACGCCTGGCGGCCTACCGCGAGGGCGATGCCTACAGCGCCAAGACGCTGCTGGACTTCCAGGAGCGCCTCATCAAGACCGGGCTGTTCGACAGCATCAGCGTGGAGATCAGCCCCGATGCGGAGACAGCCGCGGCCACCCCGGTGCTGGTGACGGTGCGCGAGGCCGCGCGCCAGCAGGCCACCGCCAGCGTCGGCTACCACACCACCAATGGGCCCCGTGTGGGCCTCGAGCATCTGCACCGCCGCCCCTTCGGCCTGGACCTGCGCGCGCGCAGCAAGATCGAGCTGGGGCGCGACCGCAGCGCGCTGGACCTGGAGCTGACCTCGCACCCGCAGACCGATATGGAGCGCAATCTGGCCGCCTTCGCGGTGGAGCGCGACCAGCTGATCGAGAACCAGACCAAGCTCAACTGGCGCGCCCGCCTGGGCCGCCAGCGCGAGACCGAGAACAACGATCGCACCTACTACCTCGAATGGCTGCGCACCGACGAGCGCTTTCCCGGCAGCGAGGTGCATGGCAGTGCGATCTCGCTGAACCTGGACCGCAGCTGGCGCCGCGTGGACAGCATCATCGTGCCCACCCAGGGCCTCACCGCCCATTGGCTGCTGGGCCTGGGCCGCGCCGACAACTCGGTGGCCCAGAACGGCTGGTTCGGCAAGCTGCATGCGCGCCTGTTCTGGTACCAGCGCCTGGGCGCCGACTGGACCAGCACCCTGCGCACCGAGCTGGGCCAGCTGCTGGCCGGCGACGCCGTGGGACTGCCCGATGCGCTGCGCTTCCGCGCCGGCGGCGACGATTCGGTGCGCGGCTATGCGCCCGAGGATCTGGGGCCGCAGGATGCGCTGGGCAACAAGGTCGGCGGCCGCGTGCTCTGGACCGGCAGCGCCGAGCTGGCGCATCCGCTCAGCCGCAAGCTGCCCAGCCTGCTGGGCGCGGTGTTCGTGGATGCCGGCCAGGCCGCGATGCACTGGCATGAACTCAAGCCCACGCTGGGCTATGGCCTCGGCCTGCGCCTGCGCAGCCCGGTAGGGGTGCTGCGCGTGGACGTGGCGCGCGCCCAGGCCCTGGGCAGCTGGCGCCTCCACTTCAGCGTGGGGATCGCTTTGTGAATGAGCCCGTGAGCGCGCCCGCACCAGCCGCCCGCCGACGCAAGCCCGGCCGTGGCCTGCTGCTGGGCGCCCTGCTGCTGCCCTGCGCACTGGCCGGCGGCGGCCTGGCGCTGTGGTGGGGCCTGGCCACCGAGCCGGGCAGCGCCTGGCTGCTGCGCCAGGTGCCGGGGCTGGAACTGGAAGGTGCGCAGGGCACTGTGCTGGGCGATTTCTCTGCACGCCGCCTGCGCTACCACCTTCCCGGCGGCGCCGACACGCTCACCATCCAGGGCCTGCGGGCGCATGGCACCGCGCTCGGCTGGCATCGCTCGCCTCAGCTCTGGGGTCGGCTGCTGCTCGAAAGCGTCAGCGCCGAGCGCGTCGAGCTCAGCCTTGCGCCGACCACCGAGGCCACGGCCGCGCCGCAGGACCTGCGCCTGCCCTTCGCGCTCGAGATCGCCAGCCTGAGCGTTGCCGAACTGCGCATCCCTTCGCTGAGCGATCAGCCGCTGCAGGCCCTGCAAGCCAGCCTGTCGCTGAGCGCGGAAGGCGGCGCGCTGCACCACGCACGCATCACCGCGCTGCGCTGGGATCAGCGCGAGCTGAGCGGCGAGGCCAGCGTGCAGAGCGGCGGCGAGATGCGCGTACGGGCCCAGCTGCTGGCGCGCCAGCCCGCCGCTGCTAGCCTCGGTGCCGCGCAGCTGCCGGCCTGGACGGCGCGGCTGCAAGCCGACGGGCCGCTCCTGCACCTGCCGGTGCAGGCGCAGCTGGACAGCCCTGGCTACAGCTCCGAGCCAAGCAGCCCGCAGACGCTCAAGGCCAGCGCCACGCTGGCGCCCTTCGAGGCCTGGCCGCTGCAAGCCCTGGACTTGCAGACCCAGGGCCTGGACCTGGCGCAGCTGCAGCGCGGCGCGCCACGCACCAGCCTGGTGGGCAGCGTCAGCCTGCGTGCCGCGCAGGCTCAGGCGCCGCTGCGCATCAGCGCCGCGCTGCGCAATGGCATGGCCGGCCGCTTCGACGCGCAGGCCCTGCCGCTGCGCCAGCTGGCACTGGATCTGGAGCTCAAGCCCTGGGACCCGGCCAGCCTGCGCCTGCACCAGCTCGATCTGCAGCTGGGCACGCAGACGCAGGCCGCCGGACGTCTGCATGCTGTAGGCAATCTAGGCGCTCTTGGCAGCAGCGCCAGCCAGGCGGGCTCCACGCTCAGCATCGAAATCGATGGCCTGCGCAGCGAGCTGCTGGACGGCCGGCTCGCCCCCGCCCTGGCCTCCGGCCAATTGCGCCTGCACAGCCAGGCCGGCATGCAGGCGCTGGCCAGCTGGCCGCCGGTGGCGCTGACGCTGGACCTGAAGGGCCGGCTCGCGCCCGAACTGCAGGCCGCCGAATTCAGCCTGCAGGCCGAGAGCGAGCTGAGCCTCGCCGGCGCAAAGCTGCGGCAATGGCGCCTGCTCTCGGGCGGCGGCCGCCTCGAGGCGCAGGGCGCGCTGACGTTGCAGCAGGCCGGCCATTGGAGCCGCGGTTGGAACGCCGAGCTGCAGGCGCGCATGAGCGCGCTGGACCTGCGCCACTTCTGGCGCGGCGCCGCCGGCGGCGCCTGGCGCAGCGGCAGCCAGAGCCTGAACGCCAGCCTGGACGCCAGGCTGAGCCGCGGCCCGACCGCCGCGGGCACCGCGCCCTGGCGCAACGCACCGCAGGGCCAGGCCCTGCTGCAGATCCAGCCCAGCCAGCTGGCGGGCCTGCCGCTGACGGGCGAGCTGCGCTATGTGCGCCAGGCCGAGGCCGCGCCGCAGGCCCAGCTCGCGCTCAAGCTGGCAGGCAACCAGCTGCAGGCCAAGCTGGCCGGGCGCGAGGCCGACCGTGGTGCCGAACGCTTGCGCCTGGAGAGCGATTGGCAGGCGCCCCAGCTAGCGGCCCTGCAGCCCTGGTTGAGCGGCCTATTCCCCGCCCTGTTGCCCGGCCTGAGCCTGCAGGGCGAGCTGGCCGGCACGCTGGGCCTGGAGCTGAGCCCCGCCGGCACGGATGCCGCACTGCCCTGGCAGTTGAGCAGCGAGGCACAGCTGCAGATCAAGGAGCTGCGCCTGAGCGCCAAGCAGCTGCCGGCGCTGCAAATCAGGCAGGCGCAGCTGCAAGCCGCCCTGGGCGGCGGCGACGATGCCCTGCTGCGGCTGCAGGCCGGCGTCCAGCAGCTCGACGCCGGCAGCAGCCTGCATCTGCGCGAGCTGGCGCTGGCGCTCAACGGGCCCTGGTCCAAGCACCAGCTCACGCTTAGCGCCCAGGGCGACTACCGCCTGCCCGGCTGGTTGAACGGCAGTGCGCAAGGCCCTGTGCAGAGCGGCGGGCTCAGGCTGAGCCTGGAGGGCGCCTGGTCGCAGCCGCTGGCGCGTGCCTGGCGCGAGGGCGCGCGCTGGCAGGCGCGCCAGCTCGAGCTGCTGGCGCGGCCGGACAACGCGGCCCTGCCGGCCTGGCTGGCGGCCTCCCAGCTGGCCCTGCAGCTGGAGTTCGGCGCGCAGGGCCGCCTCGAGGCCCTGCAGGCCGCGCCGGGGCGGCTCGAACTGCTGGGGGCAGGTTTTGCCTGGCGCCAGTTCCAGCTCGATGCGCTGACCGCGGCCGCCCCCCAGCTGGAACTCGAGCTGGCGATGGAGCCGCTGGCGGTGGCACCGCTGCTGGCACGCTGGCAGCCAGGCTTCGGCTGGGGCGGCAATCTGGTGATGGGCGGTGCGGCGCGCGTCAGCAGCGGCGCCCGCAATCTCAAGGTGGACGTGGCGGTGCAGCGCAGCGCCGGCGACCTGAGCGTGACCGATGAACGCGGCACCCAGGCGCTGGGCCTCACCGAACTGCGCTTCGGACTGCTGGCCGACCAGGGCGTGTGGCACCTCACGCAGGCGATGGCCGGCCAGAACCTCGGCGCGCTGGGCGGCGCCCTCACCGCGCATGCGGCCGCGCCGCATCTGCTGCCCGGCCCGGCCGCGCCGCTGGAAGGCGTGCTGGAGGCGCGCGTGGCCAATCTGGGCACCTGGGGCGCCTGGGTGCCGACCGGCTGGCGCCTGGGTGGCAGCCTGTTCGCCAGCCTCAGCCTGGGCGGCAAGCTGGGCGCGCCACAGATCACCGGCCAGGCCGGCGGTCAGGGCCTCTCGCTGCGCAACCCGCTCTATGGCGTGGACCTGCAGCAGGGCGAGTTCGGCCTGCGCCTGAGCGGCGAAAGCGCCCGCCTCGAGCATCTCAGCGCGCGCGGCGGCGAGGGCAGCCTGCGCGCCGAGGGTCAGGTCTTGCTGGGCGCCGAGCCCAGCGCCGAGTTCAGGCTCAGCGCCGAGCGCTTCGCGCTGCTGCGCCGCGTCGACCGGCGCCTGGTGCTGAGCGGCGAAAGCCTGGTCAAGCTCAGCCGCCAGGGCCTGGACGTGGGCGGCAAGCTGCGCGCCGACGAGGGCCTGTTCGATTTCACACGCGGCAATGCACCGCAGCTGGACGAGGATGTGCTGGTGCTGCGCCCCGAGGACAGCCAGGAAGAGCGCAGCGAGGCCGGCAACGGCGCCAGCAAGCTGCCCGTGCATGTGCAGCTGGAGCTGGACCTGGGCAAGAAGCTGCGCTTGCGCGGCCGCGGGCTCGACACCTTGCTGGCGGGCCAGCTCAAGCTCACGCACAGCAACGGCAAGCCGGCCTTGCATGGCGTGGTCTCGGCGGTGGGCGGCAGCTTCGATGCCTATGCGCAAAAACTCGAGATCGAGCGCGGCCAGATCAGCTTCGCCGGCGCGGCCGACAACCCGCGCCTGGACGTACTGGCGATACGGCCCGGCCTCGACGATGTGCGGGTGGGCGTGACCGTCACCGGCACGGCGCTGAACCCGCGCATCAAGCTCTATTCGGAGCCCGAGATGCGCGACAGCGACAAGCTCTCCTGGCTGGTGCTGGGCCGCGCCCCCGAAAGCCTGGGGCGCGGCGACACCGCCCTGCTGCAGCGCGCCGCCATGGCGCTGCTGAGCGGCGAGGGCGAAAGCGCCAGCGGCAAGCTGATGCGCAACCTGGGCCTGGACGAGCTCTCGGTGCACCAGGATGCCGACGAGGCCAAGGGCACGGTGGTGCGCCTGGGCAAGCAGCTCAGCAAACGCGTCTACGTGGGCTACGAGCGCGGGCTCAACGCCACCACCGGCAGCTGGCAGCTGATCTACCGCATCGCCCAGCGCTTCACCCTGCGCGCGCAATCGGGCGACGACAACGCGCTGGACTTCATCTGGCAGTGGAAGTGGGAGTGAGGCGGCGTTACGGCAAGTGACAGCTCGAAGCGCCGCCAGGCCGGAGGCGGTGCTTGCTGTGCCGATAATGCGGGCTCCATCCGATCCCTGCCCATGCCCAAGCCTTCCGCAGAAAATCTTCCAGCCGACCGACAGTCATCGACGGACGGGCCAACGCCTGAGGCAGCGCAAGCAGATGACAGGCGTGCCTTTCTGAGCCGCCTGCTGCTGGCGGGAGCCGGCGTCGCGTCGCTCGCCGCCTGTGGTGGTGGCAGCAGCGCCAGCGCGATGGGCGCGTCCAACGAGGTACCGCCCTCACCCGCCCCGTCGCCTGCCCCCACGCCCAGCCCGGCACCTCCAGCACCAGCACCCAGCCCGCCCAGCGGCGAGCTGCCGGGTCCAGCCGGCCCTCTGCCGGCACCGGTGCCGCTGCGTGGCCCCCTACCGGCCTGGGTGCCGGCACCCGGCGAGGTGGCTCTGCTGACGCAGTCCAATGGCTTGCTGACGAACAGCTTCCGGGACACCGTGGCGCCTTACTACGACGCCTTCCACTCAGTCAACACCGTCAATGCCTACAGCGGCAGCGTCGTCAATCCGTACTTCGGGACCTATGGCGCAGTGGTGTTCGAGGGCGGTGGCCATGCCGACAGCAACGACAACAGCGTGCACATTCTGGAACTGGGGCTCAAGAGCGCCAGCTTCCGTCGCGTCACCGACCCGACACCCCTGTTCGGAAGCAACCCGGATTCCGCCACCCGCGGCAGCAACAGCAAGGCGTCGGCGGAAGTCACCGTGCTCACCGATTTCGCCTGGGCCGAGTACACGGTCGATCATCAGCCCACGTCACGTCACAGTTATGGGGCCCAGGACGTCATCGGTCCCGATGATGGGGGCGCGCGCCATGGAACCTTCATGCGCGTGTTGGTCAGCGCCGGCGCCGTGCACGGCCAGGCCGGTGGAGAGGTGGCTCACAAGGTGGATTTCAGCTCGCTCACCGACAAGCTGAGCTGGGCGCGCGCGACGCAGCGGCCGGGCATGACCGGGCCAAGCAGCGCGCCGGGCCAATCCGTGCGTTCAGGCTCACCGAACTGGACGGCGCATGTGCCCGCTCAGCAGCGCATCTATATCGAGACACAAGGTCATGGAGCCTCGATGGTGCCGCGCTGGTTTGACCTGCCCAGCCAACGCTATGTGGACGGCAGCGGCACGAAGCGCAACAACGATCAGGACACCCCCGACTGCGGCATCATGTTCCATGTCAGCTGGCGCAATCTGCTGATCCACGCCGATGTGCAGGCCGGCCACCTGCGCCTGCGCTGCATGAATGTGGCCGTCGATCAACCCTCCTGGATCAACGCGCCGCGGCCACTGAGTCAGCCCTTGCCCCTGCCGGGTTCCTGGTCGGCCGCCTGCTGGTGCCCGGACAACGGGCGCATCCTGGTGGGCAATGTGCTGAATGACGACGCCGCGGTGTACGAGATCGAAATCCCCTCCGACATCGACAAGCCCTGGCCGGTGAGTCGCGCGCCGCTGCCCGCGGGTCAGCGCATCACCTGGGCACCCGAGACCTGCTACAAGAAATGGTCGTACAACCCCTATGTGCGGGCGATCGTCTACATGCCCTACGCCGCGCGCAGCGGTGACGAGCAGGTGTTTGTCTACCGCCCACGCGGGACTTGAGCAATCCAAGCATGACCCACCATTCAAGCAACGCCCTCCCGCAACAACCAGATGGCGCCGACGGCCAACGTCGATTGGCGTTGAAAAGCTTTGCGGTTGGGCTGGCCTCGCTGTCGGCCGGCTGCTCCGGCTGCAGCGGCGGTGGTGGCGAGGATGCCGGTGCACCGGCGCCATCGCCGGCGGCGTCCACCAGTCCGCCGCCACCCGCACCCGCACCTGCACCAGCGCCCGCGCCGGTCGATCCTCCGCCTGCGGCAGGCTCGGCCTACCGTTACAAGCAGCCGTATTTGTTTTCCAGCATCGCCAAGCCGCTGGAACCGGCGCGACTGCCCGGCAGCGAGGATCTCAAGCTGGACGCGGTCGGACCGCATCGCAACTATGTCGATTTCAGCAGTGGCTGGAAGTGGCGCAACGCCGGCGGCGACTGGATCGACGCCAAACAGAAGACAATGGGCGCGACCCCCTGGGCCACGGTGCTGACCAACGCCGCGGCCGGCAGTTCGGCGGGAGCGGACTACGCGGTTGACATCGGCACTGCGCTGAAGCTGGTGGAAAGCAGTGGCCGCTGGAATGCCTGGATCCTGCGGCGCACACCCGGCAGCACCGCCCCTCGGCTTGTTGCGGGACGTTTCAATGCCACGGCGGCATGGCGACCGGTGATCGAGGTCAGCTACACCGATGGCAGCACTGCCACCTTGAATTGCCGTGTTTCCGCGCCATTGACCGAGGGACTGTCGCAACCTGCCAGCGCATTGCCCGATCTGCCCCTGCCCGCGACCCTGGAATTCGACCGCCCCAGCAAGCCGGTGCGCAGCGCCAGCCTGCGCTTCCGGGTCACCCAGCACTGGGACGGCAGCAACCCGCTGCTGGAGTTCTTCCTCGCCGATCCGCCCATCAACGACGATCCCGTACAGCAGGGTGTCGCCAGCGCATACCCGCTGGATGCCGGCCTGGGCACTCATCCCAGCATCATTGGACAACACCGCTACGACGATGGGACGCCAGCGTCCAGCTACTTCTACACCGGCGAGGCGCTCAACATCGAACTGCAGAACTTGTACGACCCGGCCTTGTGGGGCGGTACGCCGGACAAGAGCAAGCTACCGCATCGTGGCCTGGGCAAATGGATCGCGAGCTGGGATGCGGGCGGCGCCGAAGTCGTCAACAGCAGCTACCGCGGCGAGCACTTTGAGCCCCTTGCCCCTGGCATGGGAGCGCTCAAGGTCCGCATGGACAAGACGCCCGGCATTGGCGACGGCGCGGAGGTCGGTCAGTCCGGCACGCTGGCCGCCAACGGCTTCATCTTCCTTCCGGAGAGCCGCTTCGGCCGCCAGCAGCGTTTGTTCGTGCGCTATTACATGCGCATCGGCTCACGCCATCGGACACCCTACCGTGTCAACCTGAGCGAGAAGTACCAGGTCCTGAAGCAAGGAGTGCCGACATGGACCGACTGCGCGGGCAAATGTTCGATCGGCGCAGCCCACAAGACCAAGCGGGGCGGCAATAGCGGCACGGCAGGTGGCGGCTACGGCTGGACCCTGCGGCGCGAGTTCTACGACATGGTGGCCGACCCCGACAGCCCGGCGGCCGGCGGCTGGGGCAACGCCTGGTCGTTCTACGATTACCAGAACAATCCACCCGGGCACAACTACGCCGGCATCGGCGACCGGGCCTTCCACTCACTGGGGCAGCGCGGCGGTCTTGGCGGTGTGCTGTACGCCGACCGTTGGTACTGCGTCGAAGAGGAAATCAAGCTCAACTCGGTGGACCAGCCCGCCATCGTGAACGGGCAGCCGCATCTGATCAACGGTGTGCAGCAGTACTGGACCGCCGATGGCGAGGTGCGTTGCTGGGTCGACGGACGCCTGGCCTACGAAAGTACCGGCATGGTGATGCGCTCGCTACCCCTGGTGACGCAACCGCCAGGTTATCTGCCCGGCATCCGCGAGCTCGGCGTCGCCCATATATGGTTCAACTGGTTCCACGGCGGCCTGACCAAGAACAGCATCGATCGCGTGCTGTTCATCAGCGGCCTGGCTTATGGCGACGCCTACATAGGCCCGATGAAGATCTGACGGCGAGCGAGGCATTGAAGCGCGGCTAGAATTGCGCGCTCTTCGAGCCACAGCCTCCCCGTAGTTCAATGGATAGAACGGCCGCCTCCTAAGCGGCAGATACAGGTTCGATTCCTGTCGGGGGGACCAGACTCAGCGCTTGCTCGGCAGCAGTATCTGGGTATCGGCGAATCCATCGCCGGGGCCGGACCGGCTTGCCGGTGTGTCGGCGACCGGGAGAATCATCTCCGGGCTGTCCGGCAGGGAGCGCGCGATATGGGCCTTGTGCTGCATCGCATGCCTCAGTTCGCCAAGCTCATGCTGCAGCGCCTCGATCTGCTTGCGCGCCTGGGTTGTCTGGGTGGCGGAGAACTGGCGGGCTTTTTCGGTCTTGTCGAGCCGCAGCGCGGCCTGCTTCAGCAGCCGGCCGAACCACCACATCGCGGCGCCCCAGGCCAGGCCGATGCCGATCACCAGGCCTGCGATGGCCATCAGCCAGTGGTTGCTATCCATAGCGGATCCGGGCTCCTGTACGACGCATATTGCGAGTCAGTATCAAAGCGCCGGGGCGTGGTGGTCAAGTCCCAGGTTTCTTGCGCATGGCGCGCGACAGCATCAGCACCGGCACCAAACCCACCAACACGATGGCCAGCGACGGCAGGGCCGCCTCGCCCAGGCGCTCGTCGCGCGCCAGCTGGTAGGCCACCACCGCCAGGGTGTCGCTGTTGAAGGGGCGCAGCACCAGGGTGGCGGGCAACTCCTTCATCACGTCGACGAACACCAGCAAGGCGGCCGCCAGTGCCGAGCGCGCCAGCAGCGGCGCATGCAGCTCCAGGAACAGGCGGCGGCGCGAGGCGCCCAGCATGCGCGCGGTCTCGTCCACGGTGGTGGAGATGCGCGCATAGCCGGCCTCCACCGATTGCAGGGCCACGCCCGAGAAGCGCACCAGGTAGGCGTAGATCAGGCCGGCGATGCTGCCCGTCATCAGCGCCGTCAGACCCAGCTGCGGCGCATGGGTCTGCAGCCAGCCCAGCGGCAGCAGGATGCCCACCGCCAGCACCGCACCGGGCACGGCATAGCCGAGCGAGACGATGCGGTTCGACACACCCAGCAGCGCCGCCAACGTGGGCGAGGCACTGCGCACCCTGGTCGCATAGGCCAGCACCAGGGCCAGCGAGACCGCCAGCACGGCCGCCAGGCCGGCGAGTTGCAGGCTGGTCCAGGCCCATTGCGCAAAGCGCGCCAGCGGCAGGCCCATCTCGCCATGCATGCCCTCCTGCCACAGCAGCTGCAGCAGCACCAGCACCGGCAGCACAAAGCCCAGCAGCACCGGCAGCGCGCACAGCAGGAAGGCGCCCAGTGCGGCCAGGCCCTGCAGCGGCAGCGGCCTGGCTTCGGCCGCATGCAGGGCACCGCTGCGGCTGCCGACGAAACGCAGCCTGGCCTGGGCACGCCGCTCCAGCCACAGCAACAGGGCCACCACCAGCAGCAGCACCGAGGCCAGCTGGGCCGCGGCGATGCGATCGTTCATCACCAGCCAGGCCTTGTAGATGCCAGTGGTCAGCGTGGTCAGGCCGAAATAGGCGCCCACGCCATAGTCGGCCAGGGTTTCCATCAGCGCCAGGGCCACGCCCGCCGCCAGCGCCGGGCGCGCCAGCGGCAGCGCCACCTCGCGCACGCGCCGCCAGGTGCCTGCGCCCAGCATGCGCGCCGCCTCCATCAGCGCCACGCCGCGTTCGGCCAGGGCGGTGCGGGTGAGCAGATAGACATAGGGGTAGAGGCACAGCACGAACAGCAGCACCGCCCCGGGCAGGCTGCGCGGATCCGGCCACAGCGCGCCCTGCGCGCCGGTCCACTGGCGCAGCGTGCTCTGCAGCGCGCCGCTGTACTGCAGCACATCGGTGTAGGCATAGGCGGCCACATAGGCCGGCATCGCCATGGGCAGCAGCAAGGCCCATTCGAACCAGCGCCGGCCCGGAAACTCGAACAGGCTCACCGCGGCGGCCGTGGCCCCGCCCAGCAGTGCCACGCCCAGGGCCACGCTCACCGACAGCAGCAGCGAAGACCAGGCGTATTCGGGCAGCACGGTCTGCCACTGATGCGCCAGGATGGCCCAGGCCTGGGCATCGAGGGCCAGCCAGGAGCCCAAAACGCCCGCGACGGGCACGGCCAGCAACAGGCAGACAAGGATGATGAAGCGCAGCATTCGGCTTGACAGGGATCAAATGCGAATAATGCGCATTCGAGAAACAGGCTCAGGCCGGTATCATAGGACCATGTTTCTTGCCCTCGACCAGGTCGGTCTGCGCTACCCGAATTCCCATGGCCGCCGTGCTGCGGTCGATGCCGTCACCCTGGCGCTCGGGCGCGGACAGATCGGCGTGCTGATCGGCCCCTCGGGCTGCGGCAAGACCTCGCTGCTGCGCAGCATCGCCGGGCTGGAACGGCTGCAGGCCGGCCGCATCCGCATCGATGGCGAAACCCTGGCCGACGCCGGCAGCGGCCTGCACCTGCCGCCCGAGGCGCGCCGCATCGGCATGGTGTTCCAGGACTACGCGCTGTTCCCGCACCTCAGCATTGCCCAGAACATCGGCTTCGGCCTGCAAGGTCTGCCGCGCCAGCAACGCGAGCAGCGCGTCCGCGAGATGCTGGAACTGGTGGGCCTGGCCCATGCGGCCAAGCGCGCGCCGCACCAGCTCTCGGGTGGCCAGCAGCAGCGTGTGGCGCTGGCACGCGCGCTCGCGCCGGCACCGCGCCTGATGCTGCTGGACGAGCCCTTCTCCAGCCTGGACGTGGACCTGCGCGAGCACCTCTCGCAGGAGCTGCGCGCCATCCTGCACGCCAGCGGCACCACCGCCCTGTTTGTCACCCACGACCAGGCCGAGGCC
The DNA here is from genome assembly GCF_030254645.1 of Paucibacter sediminis. Classification (NCBI taxonomy): domain Bacteria; kingdom Pseudomonadati; phylum Pseudomonadota; class Betaproteobacteria; order Burkholderiales; family Sphaerotilaceae; genus Roseateles; species Paucibacter sediminis. The sequence goes on along the minus strand of NZ_CP116346.1, from coordinate 3,107,292 downwards.
TTCGCGATCGGCGACGTGGTGGGCGTGATGCACCAGGGCCGGCTGGAGCAATGGGACGAGGCCTACACCGTCTACCACCGCCCGGCCACGCGCTTCGTGGCGGACTTCATCGGCCATGGCGTGTTCACGCCGGCGCGCATCGTCGCCGGGCCGGACGGCCCGCTGGTGCGGACCGCCGTGGGCGAGCTGACCGATGCGGGCGAATGCCCGCTGCCGACGGCCTATCCCGATGGCGCTTGCGAGGTACTGCTGCGCGCCGACGACATCGTGCACGACGACCTCGCGCCGGTGAAGGCGCAGATCGAGCGCAAGATCTTCCGCGGCGCCGAGTTCCTCTACACCCTGCGCCTGGCCAGCGGCGAACGCCTGATGGCCCATGTGCCCTCGCACCACGACCATCAGCTGGGCGAATGGATAGGCATACGCGCCCATGTGGACCATGTCGTGACTTTCGGCATTCCGGCCGGCGTGGCGGCGGACTGAAGGTTGATGCCGGGCCGGCCCGGTTTCGTCTATTTGTTCACTGCGATCCCCGGAATTGGTGGCCCAATCCGGGCTCACACCCAAGCATTCGGCGCAGGGCTGCGCATATACTGGTTTCGCAGAGGGTCTGCCCGCCTCATAGGGGGCGCAGACTGCAGTCGTGCAGGATCTCACCGATAGGAAACACTCGCATCATGGGTGCCAAACTGAAAGTCGCAGGCTGGGTAGCGTTGGGCGCCGTGGCCGGGGCGCTGACCACGATGCAGTTGCAGGCAAACGCCCGCAGCAGCCTCACTCCGCTGCCCCTGGAAGAGATGCAGCAACTGGCGGCGGTATTCGGGCTGGTGAAGGCCGAATACGTGGAGCCGGTGGATGAGAAGAAACTCATCAACGATGCCATCTCGGGCATGGTTTCCGGCCTGGATCCGCACTCGCAGTTCTTCGACCAGAAGAGCTTCAAGGAATTCCGTGAAGGCACGACCGGCAAGTTCGTCGGCGTGGGCATCGAGATCGGCATGGAAGATGGTCTGGTGAAGATCGTCTCGCCGATCGAAGGCTCGCCCGCCTTCCGCGCCGGCCTCAAGAGCGGCGACCTGATCAGCAAGATCGACGACACGGCCGTCAAGGGCCTCTCGCTGGACCAGGCCGTCAAGCGCATGCGCGGCGAGCCCAACACCAAGGTCTCGCTGACGATTTACCGCAAGAGCGAAAGCCGCAGCTTCCCCATCACCATCACGCGCGAAGAGATCCGCGTGCAGAGCGTGCGCTCCAAGGTGGTGGAACCCGGCTATGCCTGGCTGCGCGTGAGCCAGTTCCAGGACCGCACGGTGGAAGACTTCGCGCGCAAGCTGGAAGAAATCTACAAGGCCGAACCCAATCTCAAGGGTCTGGTGCTGGACCTGCGCAATGACCCCGGCGGTCTGCTGGAGGCTTCGGTGGCGATTTCCGCCGCCTTCCTGCAGCAAGGCGTGGAAGTGGTCAGCACAAACGGCCAGATCGCCGAGTCCAAGGCCAGCTTCAAGGCCAGCCCCGACTTCTATCAGCGCCGTGGCGGCAGCGACCCGCTGCGCAAGCTGCCGGCCGCGTTGAAGAACGTGCCCCTGGTGGTGCTGGTCAACGAAGGCTCGGCCTCGGCCAGCGAGATCGTCGCCGGCGCCCTGCAGGACCACAAGCGCGCCATCGTGATGGGCGCCCAGACCTTCGGCAAGGGTTCGGTGCAGACGGTGCGCCAACTGGGCCCCGAGACCGCGCTGAAGATCACCACCGCGCGCTACTACACGCCCAGCGGCCGCTCCATCCAGGCCAAGGGCATCGTGCCTGACGTGCTGCTGGACGAAACCGCCGAGGGCAATGTGTTCGCCGCCCTGCGCATGCGCGAGGCGGATCTCGAGAAGCACCTCAACAACGGTGCCGAAGAGAAGGATGCGGCGCGCGAGAAGGCACGCGAGGAAGCACGCCAGAAGCTCGAGGCCGACTTCGCCAAGAAGAACGAGCCGCCCAAGCCCCTGCCCGAATTCGGCTCGGCCGAGGACTTCCCGCTGCAGCAGGCGCTCAACCAACTCAAGGGCCGGCCGGTGGCCGTGTCGAAGACGGCGGTAGAGCGCAAGGCCGAGGCCAAGCCGGGCGAATAAGGCACCGCTTTCCCGCACGCGAACGGCCCGCCTAGCGCGGGCCTTTTTGCGGGCCGTTGTGCTTGGCGGCGCAGTATGCTCGGCGCATGAATGACGAACAATTGCTGCGCTACTCGCGGCATATCCTGCTGGACGAAATCGGCGTGGAAGGCCAGCAAAAGCTCGCCGACTCGCATGCCCTGGTGATCGGTGCCGGCGGCCTGGGCTCGCCGGTGGCTCTCTACCTGGCCACCGCCGGCGTCGGCCGCCTGACCCTGGTGGACCACGACACCGTGGACCTGACCAATCTGCAGCGCCAGATCGTGCACCGGCTCGACGCCGTGGGCACGCCCAAGGTGGCCTCGGCCGCACGCACGCTGGCCCAGCTCAATCCCGAGGTGCAAGTCCGGGCCCTGCAGCTGCGCGCCAATGCCGCCCAACTCGATGAGTTGGTGGCCACGGCCGACGTGGTGCTGGACTGCTCGGACAACTTCGCCACCCGCCATGCGGTGAACGCCGCCTGCGTGCGCCATGGCAGGCCGCTGGTGGCGGGCGCGGCGATCGGCTTCGACGGCCAGATCAGCGTCTACGACAGCCGCGACGGCAGGCAGCCCTGCTACGCCTGCCTGTTCCCGCCCGACGCTGCCTACGAGGAGGTGCGCTGCGCCACCATGGGCGTGTTCGCCCCCCTGGTGGGCATCATCGGCAGCATGCAGGCGGCCGAGGCGCTGAAGCTGCTGATGGGCCTGCCCGGCAGCCTGGCCGGCCGGCTGCAGATGCTGGATGCGCGCCGCATGGAGTGGAGCGAGATCCAGGTGCAGCGCGATCCCGGCTGCAGCTGTTGCGGCGGCCAATCTTTGGCCACGGATTCGCCAAACTAAGAAACAAAATTTCCCATCGGACAATTTACAGTCCCCGCCAGACCACATTGCCATGTCAAAGCACAACAAACTGCACGCTCGCAACTTCCCCACCGCCAAGGAAGAAGCCAAGCACCTCAAACCCTCGCCGGATTACGAAGGCCCAGACAGCGCCTACCGCCTGGCCTTCACCGACACCGACTTCCTGCTGCGCGAGGAGCTGCGCCCGGTGCGCATGCAGCTGGAGCTGCTCAAGCCCGAGCTGGTGCAGCAGGAGCAGGGCATCCACTCCACCATCGTGATGTTCGGCAGCGCCCGCATCCTCGACCGCGAGGGCGCGCTGGCCGCCGTGCAGGCCGCCAAGGCCGGTGGCGACGCCGCGGCCATCAAGCGCGCCGAGATGCAGCTGGCGATGAGCCGCTACTACGAGGAAGCGCGCCGCTTTGCCTCGCTCGTCACCAAGGCCTCCAGCGATCGGCACAACCCCATCTATGTGGTCACCGGCGGCGGCCCCGGCATCATGGAGGCAGGCAACCGCGGCGCGCACGAGGTCGGCGGCAAGAGCATCGGCCTGAACATCGTGCTGCCGCACGAGCAGCTGCCCAACCCCTACATCACGCCCGAGCTGTGCTTCCGCTTCCACTACTTCGCGCTGCGCAAGATGCACTTCCTGATGCGCTCGGTGGCGCTGGTGTGCTTCCCGGGCGGCTTCGGCACGCTCGACGAACTGTTCGAGACCATGACCCTGGTGCAGACCGGCAAGAGCCGTCGCCGCCCCATCCTGATGTTCGGGCGCGAGTTCTGGAGCAAGCTGATCAATTTCGACTACCTGATCGAGACCGGCATGATCAGCCCGGGTGACGAGCAACTTTTCCATTATGTCGAGAACGCCGAGGAGGCCTGGGCCCTGCTCGAGCGCGAGTACGACATGAACCCCAACCACGACCACAACGATTGAGCCAGAGTCCATCATGACCATCCTCCGATCCGTCTCCCTCATCGGCGCCCCGACCGACATCGGCGCAGGCGCGCGCGGTGCCAGCATGGGCCCCGAGGCCATGCGCGTGGCCAATCTGGCCCAGACGCTGGAGGGCCACGGTGTCGAGGTGGTGGACCGCGGCAACCTCAGCGGCCCCTACAACCCCTGGCAGCCGCCGGTGAATGGCTACCGCCACCTGCCCGAGGTGACGGCCTGGAACCGCGCCGTGCACGAGGCCGTCTATGCCGAGCTGCAACTGGGCCGCCTGCCCATCCTGCTGGGCGGCGACCATTGCCTGGGCCTGGGCTCGATCAGCGCGGTGGCGCGCCACTGCCGCGAGGCCGGCAAGAAGCTGCGCGTGCTGTGGCTGGATGCGCATGCCGACTTCAACACCAGCGCCCTCACCCCCAGCGGCAATATCCACGGCATGCCGGTGGCCTGCCTGTGCGGCTTCGGGCCCCAGGAGCTGATCGAGATCGGCGGCCATGTGCCCGCCATCAGCCCCAAATGGGTACGCCAGATCGGCATCCGCAGCGTCGACGAGGGCGAGAAGCGCTTTGTGCATGAGCAGGACCTGGAGGTCTTCGACATGCGCTACATCGACGAGATGGGTATGCGCCACACCATGGAGCTGGCACTCGCCACGCTGGACGCCAACACCCATCTGCACGTCAGCTTCGACGTCGACTTCCTCGACCCGGAGATCGCTCCCGGCGTGGGCACCACCATCCCCGGCGGCCCCACCTACCGCGAGGCCCAGCTGTGCATGGAAATGATTGCCGACACCGGCCGCATGGCCTCGCTGGACGTGATGGAACTCAACCCCGCGCTGGACGTACGCAACAAGACCGCGCTGCTGGCGGTGGACCTGATCGAATCGTTGTTCGGTAAATCCACCCTCATGCGCAAGTGAAGTCGCCTGGCTAGGCCGACACGATCCAGCCCTCCAGCGGATCGATGCGCGCCGGCAGCCCCCAGCCCTCGCGCTGCGCGCCCCAGGCCGCCTGCAGCAGGCACAGCACGGCATCCAGCTTGTCGCCGCTGGCATCCGCCACCAGCTCGTCGCGTCGCGCATGGCTGAGCTTCAAGCGCAGGCCCAGGCGGCTGCGGCCCTGCTCCAAGGCCTCGAGCAGGTCCTTGCGGGCGATCAGGCGCTCATCGGTCTGCTTGGCGCGCTCGTCGCTCTTGTAGCTGCGCCGGCCCAGCAGCTCGCGCGCCAGCAGGCCCGGATAGGCCTCCAATGCCACGCGCCGCCTATCGCCAAAGTGCAGACCGGCATGCAGGCCCGGCAGCAGCGCCCCCGCCCGCAACAGCAGCGGCACGCCCGCATGCAGCATGTAGGCGACCGGCGGGTTGACCCATTTCATGCTGGGCGAGGAACCGGCCGGCAGGTCGCAGGCGCGGTGCGCGAACTTGCCGCCCACGGGGCGCGCCGCGCAGAAGGCCGCGAACTGCGCGCGGATCTGCGCGCGTGGCAGGGCGCAGTAATGCTGCATCAGCGCCAGCCAGTCGGTCGGCCAGCCCAGCGCCAGCACCAGCTCACGCGGCAGGCCGAAGGGAAAGTCGAAGCCGCCGACCCAGGGCTCCGGGCGCGCCAGCTCGTCGCCCAGGCCGGCCAGGGTGTCGAACAGGCGCAGGCCCTGCAACAGCAAGGCCTGACCCCGCAGCTGCCCCTGGGCCAGGGTGATGGGCTTGCGCTTACTGGGGGAACTACTGAAGTCGACCCCGATCAGCGGCAGGCCTGTGGATTGAGCGCTAGAGTGCATGGCTGGCACTTTAGCCGCGCCCCCGGAGACTCCATGCCCAATGACGCCGCCCGCACCGAGCCCAAGCCCGGCGACCAGCCCGCCCCCGTGGAGCGCATCGTCAGCACCGAGCACAAACTGCAGATCGGCAAGAGGACGCTCGAGTACACCGCCACCTGCGGCACCCTGGTGTTGCGCGAACCTGATGCGGGCGAAGCCAAGGCTGGCGATGGCAAGGAAGGCTACAAGGGCGAGAAGGCCCGCGCCACGGTGTTCTTCATCGCCTACACGCTGAAGACGGGCAAGAAGGATGCTCAGCAGCGCCCCCTCACCTTCAGCTTCAACGGCGGGCCCGGCTCCAGCAGCGTCTGGCTGCACCTGGGGCTGCTGGGGCCGCAACGCGTGCCCTGCGACGACAAGGGCCACTGCGGCGCACCGCCGCACCAGCTCACCGACAACGAGTACAGCCTGCTGACCGACTCCGACCTGGTCTTCATCGACCCGGTCGGCACCGGCCACTCGCGCGTCGCCGAGGGCGAGAAACCGGCCGAGTTCCACGACTACCAGCGCGACCTGGATTCGGTGGGCGAATTCATCCGCCTCTACGTGACGCGCAACGAGCGCTGGGGCTCGCCCAAGTACCTGATCGGCGAAAGCTACGGGACCACGCGCGCCGCCGGCCTGGCGCGCCATCTGCAAGAGAAGCACGACATCTACCTGAACGGGCTGATGCTGGTCTCGCTGGCGATGGACTTCCAGACCCTCAGCTTCGACCATGGCAACGACCTGCCCTACCCGCTCTACCTGCCCACCTACGCGGCCACCGCCTGGTACCACCAGGCGTTGCGGCCGACGCTGCAGAACAAGCCCCTGAAGGAGGTGGTGGCGGCGGCCGAGGCCTTCGCCAACGGCGACTACACGCTGGCCCTGATGCAGGGCTCGCGCCTGCCCGAGGCCGAGCGCCAGCACATCGCCGAGCAGGTGGCGATGTACAGCGGCCTCAGCATCGAGTTCGTGCTGCGCTGCCGGCTGCGCGTGGACGAATTCCGCTTCTTCAAGGAGCTGCTGCGCGCGCGCGGCCAGACCGTGGGCCGGCTGGACTCGCGCTTCCTCGGCCTGGACAAGGACGATGCCGGCGAGCATCCGGAGGAAGACGCCAGCATGAACCAGCTGATCGGCGCCTATGCCTCCGGCATCAACCGCCTGCTGGTGGAGAAGCTCGACTACCGCAGCGACAGCCCCTATCTCGTGCATGCACCGCTGTGGAAGACCTGGTCCTGGAAGGGCTTCGAGAACAAATACATCGCCGCCGGTGACAGCCTGCGCCGCGCCCTGCACGCCAACCCGGACATGCGCGTCTACGTGGCCAGCGGCTACTACGACCTCGCCACCCCGCATGCGGCGGGCGACTACACGCTCAGCCACTTGGGCCTGCACCACAGCCTGCAGGACCGCATCCAGGTCAGCTATTTCGAGGGCGGCCACATGATGTACATCCACCAGCCTTCGCTGGCCCGCATGGCCGGCGAACTGCGCGCCTTCGTCGGCCAGGGCTGAGGCTTGGGCTGAAGGCAAGGCCAAGGTTTTCCCGGGCTTGACGCTGCCCGGCGCTTGGGTGGAAGCTGATCCGGCCCGGACGCAGATCCGGGCAAGGGGGTTGGCGGCGTGGAATCAGACAGCAGCGCAGCAAAGGCCGGCATGGCCACAGCCGACGCCATGATGGCCGCGGGCCAGCATGCGCAGGCCGTGGCCCTGCTGGAAGACCTGCTGGCCGAGCTCGCCCCCGAGCACCCGCGCCTGCGCGGCCAGCTGCTGAACCGCCTGGCCGTCAACTACCCGCGCCTGGGCCAGAGCCAGCAGGGGCTGCGCGCGGCGCATGCGGCGGTGCAACTGTTCGAGCGCCTGCCCAGCGGGCTGGCCGGCCTGGCGACGGCGCATTGCGCGCTCTCCTTCTGCTACGCCATGCTGCGCATGGGCCAGGAGGCCCTGCAGGCCGGCCTGCGCGCCCTGCACAGCGCCCGCGAGGCCGGCAATTCGGAGCTGGAGGCCTGGGCACTGAACCGCATCGGCCTGGCCTACGAAGCCCTGGGCGATCTGCAGCAGGCCCAGACCTCGACCACCCAATCGCTCGAGATCGCGCAGCGCCAGGAGCTGGCCGAGCTGCACTTCGCGGCCATCAACAACCTCTGCTGCTTTGCCAGCCTGGCCGAGCACGAGGCCCTGCTGGAACATCAGGACGCGCGCGCCCAGGGCCATGCCTTGCGGGCCCTGCAGCTGACCGAGCAGGCCTGCCAGCTGGCCCGCGCCTCGGGCAATGTGCACTGGCGCGCGGCGGCGCTGGCGAACCGCGTCGATGCCCTGCTCTCCGGCAGCGAGCTCGACACGGCCGCGGCCCTGATCGACGAGTACCTGCCGCTGGCGCAGGAACATCGTTTTGCCTGGCTGGTGCTGCACGCCCAGCTGCAGCGCGCGCGGCTGCTGCAGCTGGGCGATCAGGCGGGGCGCGCGATCGCCATCCTGCGCAGCCTGCTGGCGGCCGATCTGGATCGCATGCCACCCAAGCTCAAGCGCCGCGCCGTGCACATGCTGGTCGGCCTGCACAAGCAGCGGGGCGAGTACTACGAGGCCCTGCAATGCCTCGAGCAGCTGGCCGAGCTGGACCGCCGCTGGGCCCGGGACAAGCTGGCCCTGCACAGCAAGGCCCTGCTGATACGCGAGGAAGTGGCGCAGGCCCAGGCGCGCGCCGACGTCGCCAGCCGCGATGCCGAGCGCGAGCGCGAACGCGCCGAGCGCCTGCTGCACGAGCACGAGGCCCTCAGCAGCCAGGCCGCCGAGCTGGGCCGCATTGCCGTGGAAGACGTGCTCACCGGCCTCTTCAACCGCCGCCACGCCGACCAGGCCCTGCCGGTGCTGAGCCAGCGCGCCATCAGCCAGGGCCAGCCGCTCAGCCTGGCGATGCTGGACCTCGATCACTTCAAGCAGATCAACGACCGCTATGGCCACGCCATGGGCGACCAGGTCTTGCGCGCCGTGGCCCAGCACCTGCGCACCAGCGTGCGCAGCGCCGATCTGATGGCGCGCATCGGCGGCGAGGAATTCGTCGTCGCGCTGCTGGGGGCGCCGCTGGCCAAGGCGCGCGAGATCTGCGAGCGCATACGCAGCGCGATTGCCGGGCACGACTGGGAGGCGCTGGCGCCCGAGTTGAAGGTGAGCGTCAGCATCGGCCTGGCCTGCGCCCAGACCGCCGAGGAACATGGCCGGCTGCTGGAGCGCGCCGACCAGGCCCTCTACGCCGCCAAGCATGCCGGCCGCAACCAGGTGCGCGTGAGCCTGGCCGATGCCGGGACGGCCGGTCGCGAAGTCCCCACAGCGGCTTGACGCGGGCGGGCCGCTGCCCGATGCTGGGCGGCAGCAGCCTGCGCCGACATGGGATCCCTCCGCCAAACCAGCCACCCCGACTTCGATGCCTTGCTTGGCGCCGCCGCGCAGCACGCCTTGCGGGGCGACTATGTCGATGCCGTTGCGGCGCTGCAGCAGGCCCTGCCCCTGTGCCATGACGACACCGCACGGGCGCGCGTGCTGGCCCTGCTGGCGCACCATTACCCGCGCCTGGGCAATCTGCAGGACAGCGTGCGCTGCGCCAGCGAGGCGGTGGCGCTGTGCCAGCACATGGACGAACCCCGGCTGGTGGCCGAGGCCCAGACCTCGCTGTCCTATGTCTATGCCCAGTTGCTGATGGGGCGCGATGCGCTGGACGCCGCCCTGCATGCCCTCAAGGCGGCGCGCCGCGCCGGCAACCGCGTGCAGGAGGCCTGGGCGCTGAACCGCCTGGGCGTGGCCTATGGCAGCATGGACAACATCGCCCAGGCGCGCGAAAGCACCCAGCAGGCGCTCGAGGTAGCCACGCCGCTGGGCGATGGCGAGCTGAGCTTCTCCTGCCTCAACAACCTCGCCTACTTCTGGCTGCAGCTCGCGGCCGAGGCCCACAACGGCGGCAGCGAGGCCAAGCTGCTGCCCGAGGCCCTGAGCCAGGCCCGTGCGCTTGCCGAGCAGGCCAGCGCGCAGGCGCGCGCCTCGCGCAGCGAGTTCCAGGTCACGGTGGCGCTGTCGAATCTGGTCGAAGCCATGCTGGGCATGGCCGATCACGAGGACAGCGTGGCCCTGATCGACGAATACCAGGCCCTCGCCCACCGCCACGGCTATCTGGCGCTGGAGCTGCAGGCGCAGATGCAGCGCGCCTGGCTGCTGATGCTGCGCGGCCAGCACCAGGCCTGCGTGGCCAGCCTGATGCTGATACTGGCGCAGCGGCGCGAGCATCTGCCGCCGGCGCTGCGCCGCAAGCTCATCCATGCGCTCTACGAGGCCAGCAAGGCGGGGCGCGATTTCGAGGCCGCGCTGGCCTATCTGGAGCAGCATGCCGAGCTGGAGCGCCAGATCGCGCGCGAGACCATGGCGCTGCAGACCGAGGTGATGCTGATACGCCAGGACGTCGAGCAGGCCCATGCGCGCGCCGAGCATGCGCTGGTGGACGCGCGGCGCGAGCGCGAGCGCGCCACCCGGCTGGAGCGCGAGCAGGAGCGGCTGCGCCACCAGGCCGCCGAATGGGGGCGCGCCGCCCATGAGGACGTGCTGACCGGCCTGCACAACCGCCGCCATGCCGAGTTCGCCCTGCCGGTGCTGCTGGAGCGCGCCCGCCAGGAGCACAGCGTGATCTGCCTGGCGATGCTGGACGTCGATCACTTCAAGGACATCAACGACCGCCACGGCCATGGCGTGGGCGACGAGGTGCTGCGCCAACTCGCCGGCGTGCTGCGCTACAACACGCGCAGCGCGGACCTGCTGGCGCGCGTCGGCGGCGAGGAATTCATGATCGCCCTGGTGGGCCTGCCGCTGCTGCAGGCCCAGGACATCTGCGAGCGCCTGCGCGTGGCGATCTCCGCGCATTCCTGGCAAGACCTGGCACCGGGCCTGGCGGTGACGATCAGCCTGGGCCTGACCGGCGGCGCGCCGCCCGAGCAGGCCAAGCTGCTGGTGGACGGCGCCGACCACGCTCTCTATGCGGCCAAGCGCGCCGGCCGCAACCGCGTGGAGATCCTCTAGGCCCTAGGCCAGCTTGAACACCGCCACCGTCTGCGCCAGCTCGTCGGCCTGCTGCTGCAGGCTCTGCGCCGCCGCTGCCGATTGCTCCACCAGCGCGGCGTTCTGCTGCGTCATCTGATCGAGCTGGCTGATCGCCATGCCGATCTGGTTGATGCCCGAGCTCTGCTCGGCGGTGGCATGGCTGATCTCGCCGACGATATGGCTGACGCGGCCGATCGAGCTCATGATGTCCTGCATGGTCTCGCCGGCACGCGCAACCAGGGCCGCGCCGGCCTCCACGCTCTCGGTGCTGCTAGTGATCAGGCCCTTGATCTCCTTGGCCGCCTCGGCGCTGCGTTGCGCCAGGCTGCGCACCTCGCTGGCCACCACCGCAAAGCCACGCCCCTGCTCGCCGGCGCGCGCCGCTTCCACGGCCGCGTTGAGCGCCAGGATATTGGTCTGGAAGGCAATGCCGTCGATCACCGAGATGATGTCGCTGATCTTGCGCGAGGAGGCGCTGATGCGGTCCATCGTGGCCACCACATCGCTGACCACCGCGCCGCCGCGCTGCGCCACCTCGGCCGCCTCGCTGGCCAGGCGGTTCGCCTGCCCGGCCGATTCGGCGTTGTGCTTCACGCTGGCGGTGAGCTGCTCCATCGCCGAGGCCGTCTCCTCCAGATTGGAGGCCGCCTGCTCGGTGCGGTGGCTGAGGTCATGGCTGCCGGTGGCCACCTCGGCCGAGGCGGTGGCAATGCTGTCGGTGGCGCTGCGCACGCCCGACACCACCTCGCGTATCGCCGTCTGCATGCCCTGCACGCCGCGCATCATCGCGGCGGTCTCGTCGCGCCCCTGCACCTGGATGCGCTGGCTCAGATCCTGGCGCGCCATGCGCTCCGAGCTCTCCACCGCATGCGTCAGCGGCGCCAGGATGGAGCGGATATTGAAGAAGGTGTAGGTGCCGATCGCCAGCACGCCCACCAGGATCACGGCGCTGAGCGAGAAGCGGATGCTGTGCTCCTTCGCGTCCAGGCGCTTGACCTCCTCGTCGCCATGCTCGGTGATCAGCTTGGTCATCTCGGCCAGCTGCGCATCCATCGCGCGCACCGGCCCCTTGATCGGCTCGGTGGCGCGGTTGGCGCTCGCGGTGTCGGGGAACTCGCCCTTCAGCACGCGCTCGATGATGGACTGCAGGCCGCTGCGGTAGTCGGCCAGGGACTTGCGCAGCTCGGGCGGCATCTTCTTGGCCTGCGGCGCGATATTGAGCTGCTCGATCACGTCCAGGCCCTTGGCCACGGTCTGGTAGCTGTGCTCCCATTCGCCGCGGTACTTCTCCACCGCCTTGGTGTCGACCAGATTGATCAGCAGGTCTTTCTCGTAGCGGCGCAGATTGCCGACGCCGGCGCGCACCGTGGCGAGCTGGGCCAGCGATTCGACGTCGTTGTCCACATAGTGGGTGAAGTCGGCGCGCGCCTGGGCCAGGCTGTAAAGCCCGTTGCCGCCGATGATGAGCATGGTGACGATGGCCAGGCCGGCCAGCAGGTACAGACGAGCCCGGATCGTGTAGTTGCGCAGGTCAAGCATGGCATACCCCCAGCGACTGGCATTTGAGCGCTAAGCGTAGCAGTGAAACCCCTGGCCCTGCCAGGAATTCTAGGGGGTCAGTCCTTGCCCCAGAGCTCCTTCATGCTCGCCTCAAACGCCGCCGCCACCCCCGCCTGGGCCGGATGCTGGCCCTCGCGCAGCCGGCATTCGCCCGCCACATAGACCTCGCGCAGCGCCTCGCCCTGGCTGGCGAACACCAGCGCGTCCAGCCGTGCCGCGGCCGGCACGCCCAGCAGGCCCGAGCAGCGCGTGTCCAGCACCAGGAAGTCGGCGCGCGCGCCGGGCTCCAGCCCCCATTGCTTGAAACCGGCCGGGGCGGCGCTGCCGCGCACGCAGGCCTCGAACAGGCGCGCCGCGGTGGCGGGTTCGCCGCGGCCCGGCGCGGCCGCCACATTGCGCTGCTGCAGGCCGAGGCGCTGGCCATATTCCAGCCAGCGCAGCTCCTCCACCCAGGCGCGCGTGACATGGCTGTCCGAGCCCATGCTGATCGGCACGCCGGCGTCCAGCCAGCCGCTCAGATCGCACAGGCCATCGCCCAGATTGCCCTCGGTGCCGGGGCAGATCACCGCGCTGGCGCCGCTCGCGGCCACCTGGGCAATCTCCGCGGGCGTGCTGTGCGTGGCATGCACCAGATGCCAGCGCGCATCGGGCTTGAATTCATTGCACAGCCATTGCATGGGGCGCTGGCCGGTCGCGGCCAGGCAGTCGCGCAGCTCCTGCTGCTGCTCGCTGATGTGGATGTGGATGGGCAGATCGGCATCGCCCACCAGGGCCTGCAGGGCGCGGATGTCCTCGGTGTTGGCGGCGCGCAGCGAATGCAGGGCCACGCCGGCGCTGACGAGCGGCCGGCCGGCCGCCTGCACACGCTGGCTGGCACGCCAGACCCAGGCGGCATCGGTGGCGAAGCGGCGCTGATCCTCGCGCAGCCCCGGCTTGCCGAAGCCGGAGCGGGCGTACAGCACCGGCAGCAGGGTCAGGCCCAGGCCTACCTGCTCGGCGGCATCGGCCAGGGCCCAGCTCATCGCCAGCTCGTCGGCATAGGGCGAGCCGTCGGGCTGGTGCTGCAGATAGTGGAACTCGCAGACCTGGGTATAGCCGCCGCGCAGCAGCTCCAGATAGAGCTGGGCCGCGATCGCCTGCAGTTGCGCCGGGTTCAGCTGCAGGGCCAGGCCATACATGCGGTCGCGCCAGGACCAGAAATCATCCTCGCCCGCCTCGCGCCGTTCGGCCAGGCCGGCCATGGCGCGCTGGAAGGCATGGCTGTGGGCATCGACCAGGCTGGGAATCACCGGGCCGGGCAGTTCCTCGGCCGCCACCGGCTTCAGCTGGCCCGGCAGGATCTCGGCCCAATGGCCGCGCCCATCCACGCGCAGGAGCACATCGCGCTGCCAGCCGCCGCCCACCCAGGCCTGCCGGGCAAAGTAGAGGCGGCTCATGGGGCGGGCCTCCAGGCCAGCAGGCGCAGCAGCAGCGCCCGCATCAGCGGCTGCACCCCGGCCGCCAGAGCCGGTGCGTAGTCGTACGGCGGCTGCTCGCTCATATAGCAGCACTGGCACATCTCCATCTGCACCGCATGCCAGCCCTGCTGCGGCTGGCCATAGTGGCGCGTGATGAAGCCGCCCTTGAAACGGCCATTCACCACCTGGCTGTAAGTACTTTGCGAGGCGAGCAGATCACTTAAGGACGCGGTGATGGCGGGGTCGCAGGACCTGCCCTCGGCGGTGCCCAGGTTCAGGTCGGGCAGGCGGCCCTCGAACAGCCAGGGCAGCTCGGAGCGGATGCTGTGCGCATCGAACAGCAGGGCGTGGCCATACAGGCTCTTGAGCCGGTGCATCTCGGCCGTGAGGGCGCGGTGGTAGGGCAGCCAATACTGCTCGCGGCGGCGCTGCTTCTCGGCCAGATCGGGCTCCTGGCCCTCCAGATAGAGCGGCTCGCCGGTGAAGAAGCGCGTCGGGCACAGCTCGGTGTTGGCCGCGCCGGGGTACATGGGCGTGTCCTCGGGCGGGCGGTTCAGGTCGATCAGGTAGCGCGAGTAATGCGGCGCTATCAGGCTGGCGCCCAGCTCTTCCGCGATCTCGCCATAGAGGCGCTCCAGATGCCAGTCGGTGTCCTCGCTGGCGAGCGCGCGCGGCTGGTAGCGCTGCTGCTGGTCGGCGGGAATGGCGCTGCCCACATGGGGCATGCTGATCAGCAGCGGCGTGCGCCCCTGCTTCAATCGAAAGACGGCGTTGCTCATCGTGCTCAGTTCCGTAGCTGTCCGCCGCGCACCGTGTGGCGCAGCGGGTTGCGGCCGAAGTAATAGGCCAGTTCGTTGGGGTGGGCGATGTCCCAGATGCAGAAATCGGCGCGCTGCCCCGCCACCAGCTGGCCGCGGTCGGCCAGACCCAGCGCGCGTGCCGCATGCTGGGTCACGCCGCGCAGGGCCTCCTCGGGCGTGAGGCGGAACAGCGTGCAAGCCATGTTCAGCATCAGGAGCAGCGAGAGCGTGGGCGAGGTGCCGGGGTTGTGGTCGGTGGCGATCGCGATCGGCACGCCGGCCTCGCGCAGCGCCTGCACCGGCGGCAGTTTGGTCTCGCGCAGGAAGTAGTAGGCGCCCGGCAGCAGCACCGCCACCGTGCCGCTGGCCTGCAGCGCGCGGATGCCCGCCTCGCCGAGGTACTCGAGGTGATCGCAGGAGAGCGCGCCGAACTCGCAGGCCAGCTGGGTGCCGCCCTGGTCGCTGAGCTGCTCGGCGTGCAGCTTCACGGGCAGCTCCAGGGCCCTGGCGGCCTCGAAGACCTGGCGCGTCTGTGCCGGCGTGAAACCGATGCCCTCGCAGAAGGCATCCACCGCGTCCACCAGGCCCTCGCGCTTGAGCTCGGGCAGCCAGTCGCACAGCGCCTTCACATAGGCATCCGGCCGGCCCTGGTACTCGGGCGGCAGTGCATGGGCGCCCAGATAGGTGGTGCGCACCTCTAGCCCCAAGCCGGCCAGGCGCCGCGCCACGCGCAGCATCTTGGCCTCGGCGGCCTGCGAGAGGCCATAGCCCGACTTCACCTCGATGGTGGTCACGCCCTCGGCCAGCAGCGTCTGCAGGCGCTGGGCCGCCAGCGCATAGAGCTCATGCTCGCCGGCCTCGCGCGTGGCCGCCACCGAGGAGCGGATGCCGCCACCGGCGCGCGCGATCTCCTCGTAGCTGGCGCCCTGCAGGCGCAGCTCGAACTCATGCGCACGCGAGCCGCCATAGACCAGATGGGTGTGGCAATCGATCAGGCCCGGCGTCACCACCGCGCCGCCCAGGTCGCGCTGCTGCGCGATGCTGGCGCTCAGCTCGGGCGAGAGCTGCGATGCCTCGCCCACCCAGACGATCTGCTCGCCCTCGGTGATCAGCGCACCCTGCGGCAGCCAGCCCCAGGGCTGGTCGCCGGCCAGGGTGGCCAGGCGCGCGTTGTGCCAGAGCGTACGTTTGCTGCCGCTGCTGTTCATGCCTCGCTCCAGCTCATCCACCAGGCTGCGCCCTCGCCGCTGAACACGCAGGACTGCGCCGCCGGCGTCTCGCACCAGGCCAGGCTGAGGGGCCGCAGCGGCATGGCGCGGGCGCCATGCTCGAGCAGGCCGCCCTGGGCGCTGAACAGGCCGACCCAGCGCGCCGCGCCGGCCTCGGGCAGCAGGGCATGGGCGGCCGGCTGCACCTTCATCACGCCACGGCCGCGCCGGTGCATCAGATTGAAATCGCGCGTCATGCCGCCGATCAGCTCGCAGTCGGGCGCCAACGCGCCATCGAAGTGCAGCAGCTCGTCGCCCACGCGCAGCTCGTATTCATACAGCCGCACGCCCTCGCCCTGCAGCACCGCGAACCAGCGGTCCACGCCCTCGAATTTCGAGAACGGGCCGCTGGCCGCGATGTCCGCCACGCTGATGCGCAGCGCCCAGTCGTTGCTGTGCGGCCAGGCCAGCAGTTCGCGCGTCTGGCCACCGCCGTTGCGCCAGGGCTGAGGGGTGACCTCGTCCGCGCTGATGATGCTCCAACTCATGCTTGAAAACTTCCTTGCAAGAGGTATCTGGAACCAGGGTGCGTGAGCCGCACCGTGGTCACGGTCTGCCCATGGCTGTAGGTGGTGCGCTTGACCACCAGGCAGGGATCACGCCGCGCGATGCCCAGCAGCTTGGCCTCGGCATCGCTCGGCAGCGTCGATTCAATCGTATAGCGTGCCTCCGACAGGGGCGCCACCTGCAGCAGGTAATTCGTGGGGGTGGTGCTGGCGAAATCCAGCGCCAGATAGTCGGGCGCGCAGGCCGGATTGACCAGCCGGTCCTCGCACTGGATCGCCACGCCATTCTCCAGATGCACGATCACGCTGTGGAACAGCACCGCCCCAGCCCGCAAGCCGAACTCCGCCGCCTGCTCGGCCGTGGCCTTGGTCTTTTCCAGCAGCTGCACCCTGGCCTCATGCTGGTGGCCGCGCTCGGCGATCTCGTCGTGCACGTCGCGCACCGTCAGCGTGGAGGAGATGCGATGCAGCTGGGCCACGAAGGTGCCCACGCCCTGCACCCGCTCGACCAGGCCTTCCTGCGTCAGCTCGCGCAGCGCGCGGTTCACCGTCATGCGGCTGAGTTCGAACTGCCCGCCCAGCTCGGCCTCCGAGGGCAGCAGGTCGCCCGCCACCCAGCGGCCGCTGCTGATGCCTTCGCGCAGGAAGTTCTTGACCTTGAGGTACTGCGGCTCGGGGCCGGCCGGGACTTTTCTGGACATGAGCGAATGGTAGTTGACTTTACTTGTATAGACAACTAGAGTTCGCCTCATTCCTTCTTTTCTTCCTCTCTCTGCAACCGCCAGGAGCTCCCCATGTCTGCATCGTCCCGTGTCGTCCGCGCCCCCACCGGCACCACCCTCAGCTGCAAGAACTGGCTCACCGAAGCCGCCTACCGCATGATCCAGAACAACCTGGACCCGGTGGTGGCCGAGAACCCGGCCGAGCTGGTGGTCTACGGCGGCATCGGCAAGGCCGCGCGCAACTGGGAATGCTTCGACGCCATCCTGGAATCGCTGAAGAAGCTCAACGATGACGAGACCCTCTTGGTGCAATCCGGCAAGCCGGTGGGCGTGTTCAAGACCCATGCAGACGCACCGCGCGTGCTGATCGCCAACAGCAATCTGGTGCCGCATTGGGCCAACTGGGAGCACTTCAACGAGCTGGACCGCAAGGGCCTGATGATGTACGGCCAGATGACGGCCGGCAGCTGGATCTATATCGGCTCGCAAGGCATCGTGCAGGGCACCTACGAGACCTTTGCCGAGGCCGGCCGCCAGCATTACGGTGGCAGCCTGAAGGGCCGCTGGATCCTCACCGCCGGCCTGGGCGGCATGGGCGGTGCCCAGCCCCTGGCGGCCACCTTTGCCGGCGCCTGCTCGCTCAACATCGAGTGCCAGCAATCGCGCATCGACTTCCGCCTCAAGACCCGCTATGTGGACGAGCAGGCCGCCGACCTGGACGACGCCCTGGCCCGCATCGCCAAGTACACCGCCGAGGGCAAGGCGGTCTCGATCGCGCTGCTGGGCAACGCGGCCGAGATCCTGCCGGCGCTGGCCGAGCGCTGCAAGCAAGGCACGGCCATCAAGCCCGATCTGGTGACCGACCAGACCTCGGCACACGACCTCATCAACGGCTATCTGCCGGTGGGCTGGCGCGTGGCGCAGTGGAAGGCTGCCGCCGCCGACCCGGCCCAGCATGCCGAGCTCAAGGCCGCCGCCGCAAAGGGCTGCGCCGTGCATGTGCAAGCCATGCTGGACTTCCAGGCCATGGGCATCCCCACCGTCGACTATGGCAACAACATCCGCCAGGTGGCGCTGGACCAGGGCGTGAAGAACGCCTTCGACTTCCCCGGCTTCGTGCCCGCCTATGTGCGCCCGCAGTTCTGCGAGGGCCGCGGCCCCTTCCGCTGGGTGGCGCTCTCGGGCGACCCCGAGGACATCTACAAGACCGACGCCAAGATCAAGGAGCTCTTCCCCCACCATGCCGGCGTGCACCGCTGGCTGGACATGGCCAAGGAGCGCATCAGCTTCCAGGGCCTGCCGGCACGCATCTGCTGGCTGGGCCTGGGTGAGCGCCATCTGGCCGGCCTGGCCTTCAATGAAATGGTGCGCAAGGGCGAACTCAAGGCCCCGATCGTGATCGGCCGCGACCACCTGGACAGCGGCTCGGTGGCCAGCCCGAATCGCGAGACCGAGAGCATGAAGGACGGCTCGGACGCCGTCTCCGACTGGCCGCTGCTGAACGCCTTGCTGAACACCGCCGGCGGCGCCACCTGGGTCTCGCTGCACCATGGCGGCGGCGTGGGCATGGGCTTCAGCCAGCACAGCGGCGTGGTGATCGTCTGCGACGGCAGCGAGGCCGCCGACAAGCGCATCGCCCGCGTGCTGGTGAACGACCCCGGCACCGGCGTGATGCGTCATGCGGACGCCGGCTATGACATCGCCGTCAAGTGCGCCAAGGAGCGCGGCCTGAACCTCCCCATGATCACCGGCTGATCTTCAGAAAGAGAACCAGATGACCCATATCGAAATCACCCCCGGCCAGCTGACCCTGGACCAGTTGCGCAGCATCCGCAACGGCGGCGTCAAGCTGGGCCTGCATGCCAGCGCCGCCGACAGCATCCGCCGCAGCGCCGCCGTGGTGCAGGGCGCGGCCGCCGGCGATGCGCCGGTCTACGGCGTCAACACCGGCTTCGGCAAGCTGGCCTCCAAGCGCATCAGCAAGGAAGAGCTGGCCACACTGCAGTTCAACCTGATCCGCTCGCATTGCGTGGGCGTGGGCGAACCCCTGCAGCCCAGCGTGGTGCGCCTGATGCTGGCCACCAAGGCGGCCTCGCTGGCGCGCGGCCATTCCGGCGTGCGCGAGGCGGTGGTGCAAAGCCTGCTGGACGTGTTCAACGCCGGCCTGGTGCCCTATGTGCCGGCCAAGGGCTCGGTGGGCGCCTCGGGCGACCTGGCCCCGCTCTCGCACATGACCCTGGCCCTCTTGGGCGAGGGCGAGATGCTGGTGGACGGCCGGCGCGTGCCCGCCCTGCCCGAGCTGAACAAGCATGGCATCGCACCCCTGGTGCTGCAGGCCAAGGAAGGCCTGGCCCTGATCAACGGCACCCAGACCAGCACCGCGCTGGCGCTGGAGGGCCTGCTGCGCTTCGAGCAGGTCTATGCCTCGGCCATCGTCAGCGGTGCGCTGAGCCTGGATGCCGCACGCGGCAGCGACGGCCCCTTCGACCCGCGCATCCATGCGGTGCGTGGCCAGCCCGGCCAGATCGAGGCGGCCGCCGCCTACCGCCAGATCCTCGCCGGCAGCGCCATCCGTCAATCGCACCAGGAGGGCGATGAGCGCGTGCAAGATCCTTACTGCCTGCGCTGCCAGCCCCAGGTGATGGGCGCCTGCCTCGACCAGGCCCGCTATGTGCGCGACGTGCTGCTGCGCGAGGCCAATGCGGTGACCGACAACCCGCTGGTGTTCGCCAACCAGGACGGCACGAGCTATATGGTTTCCGGCGGCAATTTCCACGCCGAGCCGGTGGCCCTGGCCGCCGACGCGCTGGCCTGCGCCATCGCCGAGGTGGGCGCGATCGCCGAGCGCCGCATTGCCATGCTGATCGACGCCAGCGTGTCGCGCCTGCCGCCCTTCCTGACCGCCAACGCCGGCCTCAACTCGGGCTTCATGATCGCCCATGTGACCGCCGCGGCCCTGGCCAGCGAGAACAAGAGCCTGGCCCATCCCGCCAGCGTCGACAGCCTGCCCACCAGCGCCAACCAGGAAGACCATGTGTCGATGGCCACCTACGGCGCGCGCCGCCTCGGCCAGATGCTGGACAACACCGGCCACATCATCGGCATCGAGCTGCTGGCGGCCGCGCAGGGCATCGAGTTCCTGCGCCCGCTGGCGAGCTCCAAGGCCCTGGAAGGGGTGCACGCCCTGGTGCGCCAGAACTGCCCGCCTATGCCCACCGACCATTACCTGGCGCCCGATATCGAGCATGCCAGCGCCCTGGTGGAAGACGGCCAGCTGAGCGTGCTGCTGGTGGCCGAGACCGGCCTGAAGGTGTTCGGCTGAGGCTCAGCCGGCCCGGCGGCTCAGATCTGCTTGCGCAAGCCCTCGCCCGGCGCCTCGCCGGGTAGCAGGCGGCGCGGCCCGGCCAGCGCCGAGGCATGGCGGGATGTCAGCACCCAGCGGCTGCCGTCCCGCTCCCACACATCCACCACCGCGATGGGCGGACGGCCGGCCCGGCCCTCCCTACCCTGGGGGCGCAGCACAAAGCTGACGATGGCCACCGCGCCGAGTTCGCGCACCGCCATGTCGGCGGGCTGATAGTCCGTCGCGCCGGGCTGGCGCATGCGCTGCAGCCAGGTCTCGCGCGGCGTGCTGGTGGACGGCTGTTGCTGCACCAGCAGTTCGAACTCCGCCCCCAGCAAGGCATCGAGCTGGGCGGTGTCGGCCTCGCGCAGCGCCCGCAGCAGGGCCTCTTCGAGCTGCAAAAAGGCCTGCACGGCGCGCGTCACATGCTGCTGCGACCAGGCCGGCGCCGGCAGGGCCGGCGCCAGGGCCAGGGCGAGCAGCTGACGGCGGCGCAGGCCGCATGGCATCAAGCCCATCAGTAGATGGTGCGCGCGCCGTTCATGTAGCACTTGTTGTCCACATTGGACAGGTTGCGCTGGATCAGATAGTTCTTGCTGCCGCTGACCGTGTTCAGGGTCATGTTGTAGGAAGCACCATTGGCGGCAGTCTGCTGGAAATGCCCGAAGGTCCAGGCGCATTTGTCGGCATTCTCGGCGCCGCTGGAGTCGACCCAACCGCTGCTCGGGTTCGGATCGGTGAGCGTCTCCTCCAGCTCATGCGCCACCACCGACAGCATGCCGTCCACCCCCGCGTTGCCGTTCGGGCTGGTCGACTGTGCCGCGCAACTGGCGAGGCAGCGGTTCGCATTGCCGACGAAGCTGTACTTGATATTGGTGCTCTGGATGTTGGCGCTGGTATGCCAGCCGCAGTACTTGTTGCAGAAGCCGCTGGTCTCGGCCACGTCCGAGGAGGTCAGCACGAAGTAGACCGCGTTGCTGTCCTTCTTGCCGCTGCTGCTGATGTAGTTGGAGACGATCTTGGAGATGTCGGCATCGCGCAGGCGGGTGCCATTGGTATAGCCGACGCTGGCTTCGCTGACCGTGCCGATCAGGCCGCTCACCGTGCCATTGGAGCCCGTGTAAGTGCTGTTGATGGCCAGGTAGGGCGAGTTGCTCACGCCGGACATGAAGTCGCGCACGATCTGCTGGCCCGCCGCGGTATCGCTGCCATTGCTCTGTGCCCAGTTGCCGTACCAGATCAGGTGGACATTGGGAGCGCCGGTCATGACCGGCCCGCCGCGCCAGCTGATCGCGCTGAGCGTGCCGGTGCCGCCGGTGGACGCCGCCTCGATGGTGGGATGGCCGGGGTTGAGGCGGTGCGAGATCTTGTTCGGCACGGTTTCCTTGTCGGCGTCCGCCATCGCGGCGCCCGAGAGGCCGAGGGCCAAGGCCAGCAAACTGGTTCCGGTGATCGATGTCATGGTGCTGCGCTCCAGTGGAAGACGTTGACGAGCCGGGCTGCGCCCGGACTGAGCTTGATCAAGTTACGCCGGCCGCGCCGGCAGCGTGCTGGGGAAAGCACTTAGGCCTCGGGAATCGCCCCCCCCTGACTGGGGGTCGCCTGCGCCGCCGCCTCGGCGCGCGCGACGTCGTGCGCCAGCCCCTCGGCCAGCAGGTCGATGAGGTGAAAGCCGAAGGCCGGATGCTGGTAGTAGAGCTGGCGCACCGTGCTCTCGTGGATCTGAAGCACCGTGCAGGCACTCAGCGCCTGCACGGTGTGGGTGCGCCGGTGGTCGGGCGCGAACAGGGCGATCTCGCCGAAGATGCGGCCCAGCGGCAGCTGCTGGCCGATGTCGGCCAGCCGCATCTCGCCCTGCACCAGCAGGTAGAGATGCTCGGCCCGATCGCCCTTGCGGAAGAGCACCTGGCCGGCCTTGAGCTTGCGCACCTTCATATGCGGCTTGAGCCAATGCCCGACATGATCGGCCGCCGCCGCCGCGCCCTTGACGGCATGCGTCAGCCGCGTCACTTCCACGGCGCGGAAGACATTGATGGGCAACAGCAGCAGCGACGCCGCCAGCGTGCTCATGGAGGGGCTCAAGGCCCCATAGACCATCAGGGCCAGGCTGCTGGCCACCGTCAGCCAGCGCAAGGGCAGCATGGTGCGCACCAGCGAGCCGCCGACCTGCAGCCCCACGCCCAGCACGGCGCAGCCCAGAGCGAGGATCTGCAGCGGCGTGGCCAGGCTGTCCAAGAAGCTGCTCTGTATCGCCGCCAGCAGCGTCTGCCACATCATCGATCACCCAGCACTGCATACACCTCGACAGCGGCGGCTTTGCCCTTGAGCAGCACCGGGCCGAGTGCCTCCGTCGGGACCTGCCCCTGCAACGCCAGTTGGGTGGCTGCATCGATGAGGATGGCGCGCCCCGCCTCCTTGGTATGGGCCTCCAGGCGCGCCGCCAGGTTCACCGTGTCGCCCACGCAGGTGTAGGTGGCGCGCTGCTGCGTGCCGGTGTAGCCGGCCACCATGTCGCCGCTGGCAATGCCGATGCCGATGCGCAGCGGCGGCAGGCCGGCGGCCAGCTGCTCGCGGCTGAACTGCTCCATCATCGCCACCATCTCCAGCGCCGCCGCCACCGCCGCGGCCGCCGGCTGCTCCAGAGGCAGGGGCGCGCCGAAGATCGCCATCAGGCCGTCGCCGATGATCTGGTTCACCACCCCGCCCATGCCGCTGATGGCGTCGAACATCAGGGTGTAGTAGGTGTTGAGCAGCTCGATCACCTGCTCGGGCGCGAGCGTCTCCACCAGGCCAGTGAAGCCGCGGATGTCGCAGAACAGCACCGCCCCATGCACGCGCCGCCCGCCCAGGCTGAAGCCCGAGCGCTCCAGGTCCTGCGCCACCTCCAGGGTGGCAAAGCGGCTCACCAGCTCGCGCTGGGCGTCGCGCAGGCGCTTCTTCTCCAGGCTGGCGCCGATGCGCGCCTTCAGCAGCACCGGATTGACCGGCTTGGACAGATAGTCCTCGGCGCCCAGCTCGATGCAGCGCACCACGTTCGCCAGCCCCTCCAGGGCCGAGGTCACGATCACGGGCAGCTCGCGCAGCTCGGGGTCCTCCAGCATGCGGCTGAGCACCTCGAAGCCATCCATCTCGGGCATCTCGATGTCCAGCACCAGCAGGTCGTAGCGGCGCTCGCGCAGCATGCGCAGGGCCTCGCGGCCGTTCTCGGCCAGCTCGGTCTGGTGGCCCAGCTGGCCCAGCTGGCGCGCCAGCAACAGGCGATTGACGCGGTTGTCATCCACCAGCAGCAGCCGGGCGGCATCGTCACGCATGGCCGAGGCTCCGCAGCGCCGCGGCGCAATGCGCGTAGGCCTGCTCCAGGTTCTGCAGGCGCGCCGCCAGCTCGGCATCGTCGGCCTCTCCCGTGCTTAGCGGCTGCTGGCCGCGCTGCTCCAGCTCGCGCGCCAGCTCGGCCAGGTGCAGCGCGCCGAAGGTGTTGCCATTGGACTTGAGCGTGTGGGCGGCGCGCCGGAAGCCCGCCGCATCGCCGCTCATATGCGCCTGGCGCAGCGTCTGCAGCAGGCCCGGCGCATCCTCCAGAAAGGTCTGCACCAGCTCGGCCACGAAGTCGGCGCCGGCACTGTCCTGCAGCTCGGTGAAGATCTGTGCATCGATGACATTCATCTCTCAGCCTCCCTGGCCGCGCATAAGGGCCTGTACCAGGGCCTCGGTGCGTATCGGTTTGGTCACGTAATCGTCCATGCCCGCGGCCAGACAGGCCTCGCGATCGCCCTGCATGGCGTTGGCGGTCATCGCCACCAGGCGCGGCCGGCGGCCGGCCGGCCAGCGGCGGCAGATCTCGCGCGCCGCCTCCAGCCCATCCATCTCGGGCATCTGCACATCCATCAGCACCAGGTCGTAGGGCTGGCGCTGCACGCTCTCCACCGCCTCGATGCCGTTGCTGGCCACGTCGGCACGGTAGCCCATCTGCGCCAGCAGGCGCAAGGCCAGCTTCTGGTTCACCGCGTTGTCCTCGGCCAGCAGGATGCGCAGCGGGTGGCGCGCGGCCAGGCCGGCGTCGATGCCGGGCCTGTCCTGCGCCGGCGGGCGCGGCGCCAGCGCCTCGCCCGAGAGGCCCACCAGGGCGTCGAAGAGCTGGCTCTGGCGCAGCGGCTTGTGCAGATAGGCCTGGAACAGCCCGTCCTCGGCACCGGCCTCCTTGCGCCCCAGCGAGCTGAACATCACCAGCGGCAGCTGGGGCCAGGTCTTGCGGATGCGGCGCGCCAGCGTCAGGCCATCCATGCCCGGCATGTGCATGTCCAGCACCGCCAGGTCGAAGCGCCCGCCCTGCTCGAGCAGCTGCAGCGCCTCCTCGCCCGAGGCGCAGTCGCGCGGCAGCATGCCCCATTTGGCGGTCTGCAGCGCCAGCACGCGGCGGTTGGTGGCGTTGTCGTCGACCACCAGCAACTGCTTGGCGCGCAGCGCCGGCTGCTGGCCGATGAACTCGCGCCGCGCGTTGGCGGGCGGCTCGGCGGGCTCGGCGCGGATGCAGACATGGAAGCTGCTGCCGCAGCCCGGGCCGGCGCTCTCGGCCCACATGCGCCCGCCCATCAGCTCGGATAACTTCTTGCTGATCGCCAGGCCCAGGCCGGTGCCGCCGTACTTGCGCGTGGTCGAGCTGTCGGCCTGGCTGAAGCTCTGGAACAGCCGGCTCATGCCGGCCTCGCTGAGGCCGATGCCGGTGTCGCGCACGCTGAACTGCCACGCGTCGTCGCCCAGCGCCCTGACGCTCAGCACCACCTCGCCGCGCTCGGTGAACTTGACGGCGTTGGAGAGCAGGTTCAGCAGGATCTGGCGCAGCCGCGTGACGTCGCCGTTCAACGCCACCGGCAGCTCGCCCTCGAACAGATAGGCCAGGTCCAGCCCCTTCTCGGCCGCGCGCGCCGCCACCAGCTCCAGCGCCGACTCCACGCAGTCGCGCAGCTCGAAGGGGTGGTGCTCGATGTCCATGCGCCCGGCCTCGATCTTGGAGAAGTCCAGGATGTCGTTGATGATGGTCAGCAGGGTCTCGCCGGAGTCGCGGATGGTGCCCGCGTAATCGCGCTGTTCGGCATCCAGCGGCGTGTCCAGCATCAGCCCGCTCATGCCGATGATGGCGTTCAGCGGCGTGCGGATCTCATGGCTGACCGTGGCCAGGAATTCCGACTTGTGCTGGCTGGCGGCCTCCAGCGCGCGCGTGCGCTCGCGCACCTTCTGCTCGGTGAGCTGTTCCTGCAGACGCTGGTTCTCGAAACGCACCCGCACGGCGTCGCGCAGCGCCAGGCCATGCTGGTGCGCATAGGCCAGCGCATTGCCCACCACCAGCAGCGCCGCTGCGCCCACCATCAGACTGACGCCCTCGCCGGCCACCGCCGCGCGCAGCGCAAACGGCAGCGAGATGGCCAGGCAGTAGGCATAGGCACTGGGCAGGTGATTGGCCGCCGCCATCGCCACCGCGGTCACATTGCCAAGCACCGCGGCCAGCAGCACCAGCAGGCGCACAAGATCGTCGTCGTAGAAGATCACGCATGCCGCCCCCCAGAGCCCGCCAAACCAGGCATGGAACAACAGCTGCGACCGGCCCAGGCGGTCGAACCGGCCCTGGGTCGCGAGGCGCTGCTGCCAGGGGGCCAGCACGAGGTAGTAGAACGGCGTCATCAGCCAGACCAGGCCGGCCCACCACCAGAAACCCGCGGTGGAACCGCGCTGGAACAGCGCCCAGCCAAACAGGGCCACGGCGACCGGCGAGGCCGCGATGCCCTTGCGCATATTGCGCGCCAGCACGTCGAACTGCGCCGCCTGGACCAACTGGCGCAGGGAGGGATCGAGCGGCTCAGCGGGCATCTCGCAGCTCCGCGCGCAGCAGCGCCTGCACCAGCGCCTCCACGCGTATCGGCTTGGCCAGGTAGTCGTCCATGCCGGCGGCCAGGCAGTCCTCGCGGTCACCCTGCATGGCGTTGGCGGTCATCGCGACGATGCGCGGCCGCGCCCCGGCCGGCCAGCGCGCGGTGATGCGCCGGCTCGCCTCCAGGCCGTCCATCTCGGGCATCTGCACGTCCATCAGCACCAGGTCGTAGGGCTGGCGCTCGACGCTCTCCACCGCCTCCAGGCCGTTGCTGGCCAGGTCGGCGCGGTAGCCCATCTGGCTCAGCAGGCGCAGCGCCAGCTTCTGGTTCACGGCGTTGTCCTCGGCCAGCAGGATGCGCAGCGGGTGGCGCTCGGCCAGGCCGGCATGCTGGCTGGGGCCCACCGGCGCCAGCACGCGCGCCGCGCTGCGCTCGCCCAGCAGATTCATCAAGGTGTCGAACAGCTGGCTCTGCCGCAGCGGCTTGTGCAGATAGGCGGCGAACACGCCCTCCTCCACCCCTGCCTCCTTGCGCCCCAGCGAGCTGAACAGCACCAGGGGCAGCTGGGGTCGGGTCTTGCGCAGCAGGCGCGCCAGCGTTACGCCGTCCATGCCCGGCATGTGCATGTCCAGCAGGGCCAGGTCGCAGACCCCGCCCGCGGCCATCCAGGCCAGGGCCTGCTCGGCGCTGGCGCAGTCCTGCGGCAGCATGCCCCAGCGCGCCGTCTGCAGGGCCAGCACGCGGCGGTTGGTGGCGTTGTCGTCCACCACCAGCAGGCGCTTGCCATGCAGCGCCGGCTGAGGGCCCACCAGGGCGCTGCGCGCCGCCGGCGCCGTCACCGCCGGCAGCGCGAGCGTGAAGTGGAAGCTCGCCCCCGCGCCCACGCCGGCGCTCTCGGCCCACATGCGGCCGCCCATCAGCTCCACCAGGCGCCGGCTGATCGCCAGGCCCAGGCCGGTGCCGCCGTATTTGCGCGTGGTCGAGCTGTCGGCCTGGCTGAAGCTCTGGAACAGGCGGCTCATGCCCTGCGGGCTCAGGCCGATGCCGGTGTCGCGCACGCAGAAGTGCAGCTGCCCCTGCGCCTGCATGGCCAGGCTCAGCACCACCTCGCCGCGGCCGTCCTGGTTGTCGGTGAACTTGACCGCATTGCTGAGCAGGTTGAGCAGCACCTGGCGCAGCCGCGTCACATCGCCGTTCACGACGGCCGGCAGATCGTCCTCGAACACATAGGCCAGGTCGAGCTGCTTCTCGGCCGCGCGTGCGCCCACCAGGTCCAGCGCCGATTCCACGCAGTCGCGCAGATCGAAGGGATGGGCCTCGATGTCCATGCGCCCGGCCTCGATCTTGGAGAAGTCCAGGATGTCGTTGATGATGGTCAGCAGGGCGTCGCCGCTGTCGCGAATGGTGGCCGCGTAGTCGCGCTGCTCGGCGTTCAGCGGCGTGTCCAGCAGCAGGCCGCTCATGCCGATGACCGCGTTCATGGGCGTGCGGATCTCATGGCTCATGGTCGCCAGGAAGGCACTCTTGGCCTCGTTGGCGCCCTCGGCCGCGGCGCGCGCCTCCCTGGCCTCGGCAAACAGCTGGGCATTGCGGATCGCCACGCCGACGCCGGACGCCAAGGTGCTGAGCAGGTTCTGATCGGCCGCGGTGAAGCGGCCCTCACGGGCGGTGCTCTGCACGCTCAGCACGCCGATCGCGCGCTCACCCACGCGGATCGGCACGCCCAGATAGCTGGCGGCCCGTTCGCCGAGCTGCTCGGCGCCCAGGGCGTCGGCGGCGGCATCGACGTCCTCGTTCAGCAGCAGCGGCTGGCCGGATTCGATGATCTTGCCGGTCAGGCCCTCGCCCATCGCCTGCTGATCCAGTTGCTCGCCATGCATATAGGGGAAGCGGATCAGGCCGGCGGCCTGGTCGAGCAAGGCGATGTAGGCGATGTCCGCGGCGAAGGTGACGCGCATCTTTTCACCCACGGTGTGAATCAGTTCATCCAGGTCAATGGTGCTGGTGAGCGCCTGGCCCAGCGCGTTGACGGTGGCGAGCTCGTCGGCGCGCTGCTGGGTCTGTTCGAACAGGCGCGCGCTCTCCAGCGCCACGCTCATGCTGCCGGCCAGGGTGGTGAGCAGGCGCACATCGGCGGCGCTGAAGGCGTTCTCGCGATCGACGTTGTCGAGCCCGATCACGCCCACCACGCGCTCGCCGGACAGGATCGGCACGCGCACCAGGCTGAGCGTCTCGGCCGTGCCCGGCAGGGTGCTGCTGACAATGCCCAGCGCGGCCAGGCGCGCGGTCTTGTCGTCATTGATCAGCAGCGGGCGGCCGCTCGCCACCAGGTGCAGGCCCAGCGCCGAGATCGGCCCGTCGGGCACCTCGAAGCGCCGGCCGCGCTCCAGCATGTAGTGGTAGTGGCGGCGGTTCGCCTGCATGTCCAGGCTGGCGATGCTGATGCTCTGCGAATCGAACAGCTCGCGCAGCTTCTCGCCCACCAGCTCGTAGATCGAGTCGGCATCGAGCTTGTTGGCCAGGCCTTGCTGCACGCCGTTGATCACCGCCAGCTCGGCGGCGCGATCGTCGGTCTCCTTCAGCAGGCGCTGCGTTTCGTCGAACAGGCGCGCGTTCTCCAGTGCCACCCCCATCGATGAGGCAATCGTCTGCAGCAGGCGCACCTCGGCCGCGCCATAGGCATGCTCGCGCTGGTGGTCCTCGGTGTCGATGATGCCCAGCACCTGGTCGCCCACGATCACCGGCACCTTCAGCACCGACAGCGCCTGGTCGGTGCCGGGCATCAGCGTAATGCCGGCGGCCTCCATCTCGGCGGTGGTGTTGAGCACCACCGGTTGGCGCGTGGCGACCAGCCTGGCCCAGCTGCCCTGAGGGTTCGGCGCGGCCGGCGGCACATGCAGGCGCTGGTTGTGCTCGTAGACATAGAGGCTGTGCAGGTGATCGCTGGCCGCGTCGTACCAGACGATGCCCAGGTTTTCCGTGTGCAGCACCTCGCGCAACTTGTCGCCCACCAGGTCGACGATGCCCTGAAAGTCCAGCGAACCCGCCATGCCCTGCTGGATGCTGTTGATCACCGCCAGCTCGGCATTGCGCTGCTCGGTCTCCTTGAGCAGGCGCTGGGTCTCGTCGAACAGGCGCGCACTCTGCAGCGCCACGCCCATCGCCGAGGCCACCGTCTGCAGAAGGCGCAGCTCCGATTCGCCATAGGCCTGCTCGCGCGAAA
Organism: Paucibacter sediminis; assembly: GCF_030254645.1. NCBI lineage: Bacteria > Pseudomonadati > Pseudomonadota > Betaproteobacteria > Burkholderiales > Sphaerotilaceae > Roseateles > Paucibacter sediminis. Next base: position 3,077,751 of record NZ_CP116346.1, on the reverse strand, counting down.
AATCCTCCAGCACCATCGAGCCCAGCAGCACATCGCCGCCGACGATGGGCAGGTGGATGGACGAGAGGCTGGAGTCGGTGCCCGGCAGCGCGCGTATGCCCAGCGCCAGCTTCTCGGCCGGGCTGTTGGTAACCACCGGCAGCCGCGTGCTCATCAGCCGGCTCATCACCGGCCCGCTCGCCAGCGGCTGCGGCGGGATCTGCAGGCGCACACCATGCTCGTACTCGTAGAGATGGTGCACGGTCTGGCCGGCGTGATCGAGCCAGCGGATGCCGATGTCCTCGGTCTTGAGCACCTCGCGCAGCTTGTCACCGACCATCTCGACGATGCCCTGGAAGTCCAGCGAGCCCGCCATGCCCTGCTGGATGCTGTTGATCACCGCCAGCTCGGCATTGCGCTGCTCGGTCTCCTTGAGCAGGCGCTGGGTCTGATCGAAGCGCTGCGCGCTCTGCAAGGCCATGCCCAGGGCGGCGGCAATGGTCTGCAGCAGCCGCACCTCGGCCGCGCCATAGGCATGCTCGCGCTCATGATCCTCCGCCACGATGGAGCCCAGCGCCAGCTCGCCGCTGACGATGGGCACCTTGGCGATGGACTTGGCCTGATCGGTGCCCGGTATCGCACCGGTGCCTGCCACGACTTGCTCCGGCACCGAGCCGTAGACCACCGGTTCACGCTGCTCGACCTGCTTGCGCCACAGCTCGGGTTCATGGGCCAGTTCGCGCGGCGGCAGCGTCAGGCGCTGGCCATGCTCGGTCTCGTACAGGTGCAGCACGGCACGCCGCTCATGGTCGAACCAGCGTACGCCGACGCTGGGGCAGGCCAGGATCTCGCCGAGCTTGACGCCCACCAGCTCGACGATGCCCTGGAAGTCCAGCGAGCCGGCAATGCCGCGCTGGATGCTGTTGATCACCGCCAGCTCGGCATTGCGCTGCTCGGTCTCCTTCAAGAGGCGCTGGGTCTCGTCGAACAGGCGCGCGTTCTCCAGCGCCACGCCCATGGTGGCGGCCACGGTGGTGAGCAGGCGCACCTCGGGCATGCCAAAGGCCTGCTCGCACTCGTGGTTCTCCATCACGATGCGGCCCAGCACGCGGTCGCTGCCGACGATGGGCACCTGCAGCATGCTGAGGGCCTGGTCGGTGCCAGGGATCGCCTTGACACCGGCCGCCACCTGCTCGGCCACGCTGTTGAGGATCTTGGGCTCGCGCCGCGTACTGAGCTCGTCCCAGCGGGCGCCCGGTTCGTGCTTGCGCGTCGGAATCTCCAGGCGCTGGCCATGCTCGATCTCGTAGAGGAAGTGCACGCTGCGCGTGCCATGGTCCAGCCAGCGGATGCCGATGTCCTCGCTGTGCAGCACCTCGCGCAGCTTGTCGCCCACCAGCTCGACGATGGCCTGGAAGTCCAGCGAGCCCGCCATGCCCTGCTGGATGCTGTTGATCACCGCCAGCTCGGCGTTGCGCTGCTCGGTCTCCTTCAAGAGGCGCTGGGTCTCGTCGAACAGGCGCGCGTTCTCCAGCGCCACGCTCATGCTGTTGGCCAGGGTCTGCAGCAGGCGCACATCCGATTCGCTGAAGGCCTGCTCGCGCTCCAGGTCGACCAGGGTGATGACGCCGCGCACCTGCTCGCCCGACACCAGCGGCACATAGACGGCCGACTTGGTGCTGCGCGTGCCCGGCAGCACATAGCTGCCGTAGCGCGCTCGCGCCATGTCCATCTGCTCGTTGATCACCAGGCTGCTGCGGCTGCGCCGTATCGCGGCGCTGAAGCCGCGTTCCTCCATGGGCTCGGAGACGATCACGAGCCGCCGCCCGTCCTCGTAGGTGTAGGGGTAATGCTCCAGGCCGGTGCTGGCATCGAAGACGCGGATGCCGACATCGCGGCCGTCGAAGATCTCGCGCACCTTGTCGCCCACGGCGTCGTAGATGCCCTGTATGTTCAGCTCGGCCGCCAGCGCCGCCTGCACGCTGTTGATGATGGCCAGCTCGGCGGCACGCTGCTCGCTTTCCTTGAAGAGGCGCTGGGTCTCGTCGAACAGGCGCGCGTTCTCCAGCGCCACCCCAAGGCTGGCCGAGATGGTCTCGACGAGGCGGATCTCGTCGGTGCCGAAGGCATGCTCGCGCTGGAAGTCCATCAGCACGATCACGCCCAGCAGATGCTCGCCGGCAATGATGGGGATGAAGGCACCACTGAGCTCGGCATCGCTGCCATCCAGCAGGGCGGCGTAGGCGTAGTCGCGCCGGCTGTGATAGATGAGCGGCTTGCGGGTGCGCCGGATCTGCTCCCAGGCCCCGCCGGGGTTGGGCACATAGGCGCTGGACTGCAGGCGCTCGCCATGCTCGTAGACATAGAGCGGGCGCATCAGGCCGGCGGCGGCGTCGTACCAATGGATGCCGATATCGCCCGAGCGCAGCACCTCGCGCAGCTGGTCGCCCACCAGGTCGACGCTGGCCTGGAAGTCCTGCGAATCGGCGATGCCCTGCTGGATCGCGTTGATGATGGATAACTCATGGGCGCGCTGCTCGGCCTGGGCCTTGGCGGCCGCCAGCGCCGCGGTGCGCTCGGCCACCTTGGCCTCCAGGCCCTCGCCCCAGCGCGCGTTGTCCAGCGCCACCGCGGCCTGGGCGGCGAGCAGGGCCAGCAGGTCGCGATCGGCATCGGCAAAGCGCCCGAAGACGCCCTCGATGTCGGCATAGACATGGCCCAGCACGCGGCGCTGCGCCACCAGCGGCGCCACCAGGCAGCTGCGCTGCGCCAGCGGCGCGGCACCGGGCGGGCCGTGGCGCAGGCTGACGCTGCGGCTGCGGCGTGCCTCCTGCAGCCAGGGCGTCACCGCCTGCAGCAGGGCCGCCGCCGACTCGCCGCGCGGCAGCATGGCGCCGGCGATCTCCAGCGCGCCGCCACCCTCCAGCACCAGCATCACGCGCTCGGCGCCGGTCAGCTGGGTGAGCTCGTTGATGAGGAACTCCTGCAGCTCGGCTGCGCTGCGCAGCTCGTTGAGGCGCAGGCCGCTGTCCACCAGGCGCTTGAAGGGCTCCACCGGCAGGCTGGGCAGGTGCAGATAGCCCTCGCGCTCGGCCTCGGCCAGGCCACGCTGCGCCGCCTCGGCCAGCCAGGCGTGCACCAGCTCGCGGTTGCCGAGCACCTTGTTGAGGTAGCTGCGGCGCAGGCCCTCGTCGCGCAGCTCGCGCACGCCGTCGAGCAGGAACACATAGGCCTGCTGCAGCGCGGCCCAGGCCTGCTCGCCGCGGCCCAGCGCGGCCAGCGCCTGGCTGTGATGCCACCACAGATGCTGGCGCTGCACGAAGTCGAGCTTGCTCAAGCCCTGACCGCGGTGCAGGGCGATGCCACGGCTGCTGGCACGCAGCGCCGCAGCCGCCTGGCCATCGGCCAGCAGGGCCTTGGCCAGGCCGTCGTGCGCCGCCATCTGCATGGCCGGATCGCTGCCCGCCAGGGCGGCCCGCTGGGCGGCGCGGAACTCGCGCACCGCCAGCGCGCTGTGGCCCTGCGCCAGCGCCAGCTCGCCGCCCAGGCTGGCCGCCATATAGCCGCCGATCGGGTCGGCATAGAGCTGCAGCAGCGCCACATAGTCGGCACGCGCGGCCTCGGCGGCGGCGTAGTCGCCCAGCTGGATGGCGATATCGGCCAGCGAGGCCAGGGTGTTGGCCAGGCCGGCCAGCGCGCCCAGCTCGCGCTGCAGGCGCGCATTCGCCTGGCGCAGCTGCAGGGCATGGCGGTACAGGCCCAGCTCCACATAGGCGTTGGCGATGTTGGAGCGCACCAGCGCGCAGCGCTCCACATAGCCGGCGCGCTGGAAGGCCGCCTCGGCCTGCCGGAAGCCCTGCAGCACCGCCGAGAGATCGGCCTGCATGAAGGCGAGCAGATTGAGCGCATTGCCGAGCGCGAACTCGTCGCCGCTCTGGCGCGCCAGCGCCAGCGCCTGCTCGGCCGCCGTGCGCGCCTGGGCCGGATGGCCCAGATTCATCTGCGCGTTGGCGACGATCCAGAGCGCGCGCGCCTGGCCCGAGGCATCGCCCAGGCGCGCATAGAGCGCCGCCGCCTGCTCCCCGCTGGGCACGCCCATGCGGCCCTGGCGCACGCGGAACTGCGCCTCGCCCAAGCGCGTGAGCGCCAGCGCGCGCAGCGCCGGCTGGCCGCAGCGCTCGGCGCGCTCGAGCGCCAGCGTGGCCACCGCCAGCGCCTCCTGCAGGCGGCCGCGCCGCATCAGCGCCATCGCCATCGCGGCATAGCCCTGCGCCTGTGCGGCCGCATGCTCGGCGCCAGGCACCAGGGTCAGCAGGGTCTCGGCATCGCTGAGCGCGGCGTCGAAGCGCCCCAGCGCCACCGCGGATTCGCTGCGCAGCGCCAGCAGGGCCACGCGCTGCGCCAGGGGCAGCCGGGCGTCCGCCAGCGCCTCGCCGCAGGCGGCGCGTGCCTCCTCATGGCGCCCGCTCCAGGCCAGCTCGGCGGCACTGTTCCATCCTGCCGGCACGGCCGCGCCGCGACGGCTGGGCCGGGCGGGCTTGCTGCGGGCGCTGGCTGGCAAGGCTGCGGACATCGTGGACGGCACTCCGGTCGCGACGATTGAGGCCCGAGTCTAGGCCCGGGCCGGCGGTACGGGCGCCGGGCTATCCCGGGGTCAGGGCAAAACCTGACACCTGTTGTGGTGACAGCCGCCATCATGTGGCTTTCGACCCGGAGGAATTCGTCATGCCCAACAAGAAACTGCTGCTGGCCCTGATGGCCGGCGCCTGCTGCATGCTGGCCCAGGCCCAGGAAACCAAGGTGGCCGTGGGCATCTCGGGCTGGACCGGCTTCGCCCCGCTGACCCTGGCCAAGGAGGCCGGCATCTACAAGAAGCTGGGCCTGGACGTGAGCATCAAGAAGATCCCGCAGAAGGACCGCCACCTGGCGATCGCCTCCGGCGATGTGCAATGCGCCGCCACCACGGTGGAGACCTGGGTGGTCTGGAACGCCAACGGCGTGGCCACCACGCAGATCTTTCAGCTCGACAAGAGCTATGGCGCCGACGGCATGGTGGTGAAGCCCGGCATCGCCAGGATCGCCGACCTGAAGGGCAAGACCGTGGCCGCCAGCGCGCCCGGCACCGCGCCCTACTTCACGCTGGCCTGGATGCTCAAACAGAACGGCCTGTCGGTGAAGGACGTCAAGGTGGTGAACCTGGAGCCGCAGGCCGCCGCCAATGCCTTCATCGCCGGCAATGCCGACATCGACGCCGGCATGACCTACGAGCCCTACCTGAGCGGCGTGCGCGCCAAGCCCGAGGCCGGCAAGATCATCGCCACCACGCTGGACTACCCGGTGGTGATGGACACCTTCGGCTGCACGCCCAAGTTCCTGGCCGAGCACCCCAAGGCCGCGCAGGCCCTGGCCGACGGCTATTTCGAGGCCCTCGCGCTGATCAAGGCCGAGCCCAAGAAGAGCTTCGAGATCATGGGCGCCGACGTCAAGCAGGCCGGCGAGGCCTTCGAGAAGAGCGCCGCCTACCTGCGCTGGCAGGACAAGGCGGCGAACCAGAAATTCTTCGCCGAGGAGCATCTGCGCTTCAGCAAGGAGGCGGCCGTGCTGCTGATGGAGCTGGGCATCATCAAGGCCATGCCCGACCTCGCCCGGCTGGCGGACACGCGCTTCATCGGCGCCAAATGAAGCCGCTGGTGCCGGTCGGCCCGGGTGCCAAGCTGGCGCTGGGGCTGGCCTTCTTCGTGCTCTTCACCGCCGTCTGGGCCGCCGCCACCTTCGGCGGCCTGGTCTCCAAGACCTTTCTGGCCGACCCGCTGACCATGCTGGTCTCGGGCTGGACCCTGCTGACGCAGATGGGTTTCGCCACCGACATCGGCATGACGGTGTGGCGCGTGCTGGGCGGCTTCCTGATCGCCGCCGCGCTGGCCCTGCCGCTGGGCGTGCTGATGGGCACCTACAAGCCGGTGGAGGCCTTCTTCGAGCCCTTTGTCTCCTTTGCCCGCTACCTGCCGGCCTCGGCCTTCATCCCGCTGCTGATCCTCTGGGCCGGCATCGGCGAGGCGCAGAAGCTGGCGGTGATCTTCATCGGCAGCTTCTTCCAGCTCACCCTGATGATCGCGGTGACGGTGGGCAACACCCGGCGCGATCTGGTGGAGGCCGCCTACACCCTGGGCGTGGGCGATGCCGGCCTGATACGCCGCGTGCTGATCCCTGGCGCCGCGCCCGAGATTGCCGAAACCCTGCGCATGGTGCTGGGCTGGGCCTGGACCTATGTGATCGTGGCCGAGCTGATCGGTGCTTCCAGCGGCATCGGCCACATGATCACCGACAGCCAGGCCCTGCTGGCCACCGACCAAATCATCTTCGGCATCATCGTGATCGGCCTGATCGGCCTGGTCAGCGACTTCGCCTTCAAGGCCATGAACCGCGCCCTGTTCCCCTGGGCCCAGCTCGGAAGGTAGGTGCGGCGGTGAGTTCTTCCATGCTTTCCATACGCGGCGTCGCGCGCACCTTCACCAGCGGCAGCCAGCACACCCTGGCCCTGCAGGCCACCGACCTGGCCGTGGCGGAGAACGACTTCCTCACCATCCTGGGCCCCTCGGGCTGCGGCAAGAGCACGCTCTTGCGCATCGTCGCCGGCCTGGACCAGGCCAGCCAGGGTCAGGTCTTGCTGGACGGCCAGCCGGTCAACGGCCCCGGCGCCGACCGCGGCATGGTGTTCCAGAGCTACACCCTGTTCCCCTGGCTGACGGTGCTGGACAACGTCGCCTTCGGCCTGCGCGAGCGCGGCCTGCCGCGCAAGCAGCAGGTCGAGCAGGCCCAGGCCTGGCTGGCCAAGGTGGGGCTGCAGAAGTTCAGCCAGCATTACCCCAAGCAGCTCAGCGGCGGCATGCAGCAGCGCACCGCGCTGGCGCGCGCGCTCGCCAACGAGCCGCGCATGCTCCTGATGGACGAGCCCTTCGGCGCCCTCGACCACCAGACCCGCGAGCTGATGCAGGAGCTGCTGCTCGGCATCTGGGAGCGCGAGAAGAAGACCGTGCTGTTCGTGACCCACGACATCGACGAGGCCATCTTCATGGGCTCGCGCGTCGCGGTGATGAGCGCGCGGCCGGGCCGCATCAAGCTGGAGCTGCCGGTGGACCTGCCGCACCCGCGCCACTACGCCGTCAAGACCAGCGCGGCCTTCTCGGCCCTCAAGCGCGAACTCACCGAGGCTTTGCGCAGCGAGGTGCTGGCGGCGGCCATGCTCTGAGTTGAGGCGGACAATGGGCTGACCATGCCGCGCCTGCTCGCCCTGCTCCTGCTCTGCTGCGCCCAACACGCCGCGGCGCTCAGCATCGCCTTCATCAACCCGGGCCGCAGCGACGAGGCCTTCTGGGTGGCGGCCACCCAGGCCATGCAGGCGGCGGCGCAAAGCCTGCAGCTGCAGCTGGAGGTCCTGTACGCCGAGCGCGAGCCGGCGCGTGCCCTGCAGCTGGCGCGCGAGATCGCGGCCCGCCCGGCCCTGCAGCGCCCCGACTACGTGATCCTGGTGAACGAGAAGGGCACCCTGGTCGCCAACGCGCAAACCCTGGGCGGCGTGGGCATCAAGAGCTTTGCCGCCTTCAGCGGCCTGCTGCCGCAGGAGCGCGCGCAATGGGCGCCGCGCCAGGGCCTGCCGCTGTTGCTGGGCAGCCTGGAGCCGCACGCCGTCGAGGCCGGCTACCTGACCGCCAAGGCCCTGATCGTGCAGGGCCTCAAGCAGGGCCTGCGCGCCGAGGACGGCCGCGTGCACCTGCTGGCCATCGCCGGCGACCGCTCCACCCCGGTCTCGATCGCGCGCAACGAGGGCATGCGCCGCGCGGTGGCCGAGGCCCCCCAGGCGGTGCTGGACGAACTGGCCTTCGCCGACTGGAAGCGCGAGCAGGCGGCCGAGCTGATGCACGGCCTGCTGCAGCGGCGCCCGCAGGCCCGCCTGGTCTGGGCCGGCAGCGACCAGATGGCCTTTGGCGCCATAGAGCTGGCCCAGCAGGAGGGCCGCATGCCGGGCCGCGACTTGCTGTACTCGGGCATCAACACCTCGGCCGAGGCCATGCAGGCCCGCATCGACGGCCGCCTCAGCGCGTTGGCCGGCGGCCATTTCATGTGCGGCGCCTGGGCCTTGCTGATGCTTTACGACCACCACCACGGCCGCGACTTCGCCGACGAGGGCCTGGAGCTGGAGCAGTCCATGTTCATGCTCTTCGATGCGCGCAGCGCCGAGCGCTATCTGGCGCGCTTCGGCAAGGGCATCCGGGGCCTGGATTTCCGGCCCCACAGCAAGCATCTCAACCCCAAACTCAAGCAATACCAGTTCGGGGTCGATGTGCTGCTGCGCTGAGTCAGCCCGCGGCGGCGCGCGCCGGCGTGCGGCTCAGCGGCACGGCTCGCACCGCCACGATCTCCCAGCCGCTGGCGGCCGGCCGCACGATGGTGAGGGTGAAGAACTCGCCCACCACCTCGGTCGCGCCGTTGGCGCCGGGCCGCTCCACATAGATCGCGTTGTCGGTCAGATAGGTCTGGCCGTCCAGTGGCTCGACCCGGCGCAGCACGGTGCGGTGGCTCAGGTCCTTGGCCACGCGCGCCAGCGATTGCTCGAAGTAGGCCTGGATCTGCGCGCGCCCCGCCAGGCGCGGCCCATCGCGGCCCAGGCTCAGGGTGGCGTCGGCGGCGTAGAAGGCGCTCAACGCGGCGGCGTCGCGGGCATTCCACTGCGCATCCACGGCTGCGGCCAGCCCGGCCAGTTCGCCGTCGCGCGGCGCGGCGGTGGCTGCGGTGGAAAAGAAGGCGAGCTGGCAGACCATGAGGACCAGCCAGCAGCAGCGCGTCAGTGCGTTCAAGAGCATCTCCTGGGGTGAAAGCTGGGCGCGAGTCTAGGAAAGCGCAAAGCGGCCGTCACCGGCGCTGCGACCAAGCCGGGAAATCCGGCCCTCAAACACGCCTAACGCGGCTTGACCCTGGCCCCATCCTGCAGGTCCTGCGGCGGATAACTGACCACCTGGCTGCCCGCATCGAGGCCGCCGGTCACCCAGGCCACCGCGCCATTGCGCGCCTCCAGCTTGACCTCGGTGAGCCGGGCGCGGCCGCCCTCGACGCGGAACACCGCATGGCGGCCGGCCGCGGCGCGCGGCAGCGGGAACACCGCGCTCACCGGCACCAGCAGGGCGCCCTCGGCGCTGCGCGTGAGGATGCGCACGCCCACGCGGTAGCCGTCGCCGAGCTGCTGGCGCTCGGCCGGCGGGCTCAGCAGCTTGACCAGCACGCGCACGCGCTGTTCCTCCACGCCCAGGGCCGAGACCTTGGTGAAGGCGCCCGGCTCGACCCGCAAGACCTGGCCCTTGAGCACGGCGGGGCCGCCCCAGCGCTCGATCTGCACCGGCTGGCCCGGCCGCACCGCCAGCGCATCGGTGCTGAGCAGCTCGGCCACCACCTCCAGCTGGGCCGTGTCGCCCAGCTCCAGCAGCGGCGCGCCCAGCGCCACCACGCCCTCGCTGGGCTGCTGCACGCGCAGGACCTGGCCCGCCACCGGGGCGCGCAGCACAAAGCCGTTGCCGGCAGCGCCCGCGCCACCGGCGCCGCCATAGACGCCCAATGCGGCGCGCGCCTGCGCCGCCTCGTGCTGGGCGATCTTCAGCTCGGACTGCGCCGCCTTGAGGTTCTGCTGCGCGGCCTGCAGGGCCAGCGCATCGCTGTCGCGCCGGGCGGCGCTCAGATAGCCCTGGCGCGCCAGCGCCTCGCTGCGCGACAACTCCTGCTGCGCCTGGGCCTGGGCGATGCCGACGGCGGCCAGGCGCGCGGTGGCGGCATGCACCGCATCGCTGGCGGCCTCGGCGCGCGCCGCCAGCTCGGCGCGGCTGCGCGCGTCGGTGAGCGCGGCCAGCGTCGGCTGCAGCACGCCCAGCACCGCGCCGGCCTGCACCGCGTCGCCCTCCTTCAGCTGCGGGCGCAGCCAGCGGCCGGCCAGCGGCGCCGAGACCAGGTAGCGTTCCTGCACGCGCGTCTTGGCGTCCTCCTCGATGCCGAGCTCGAAGCGCCCGGCCTGCGCGCTGGCGATCTCCACCGCCTGCGGCCGCGGCGCAAAGGCCCAGGCCAGCACCAGCAGCAGGGCCGACGCCGCGCCACCCATCAGCCATTTGTTCTTGGTTTGCATCTCGCTCATTCCCTTGTCTTCAAAGCCGCCACCATGTCGAGGCGGTCGATGCGGCGGCGCACCACCAGCGCGCTGGCCACGCCCGCCAGCAGCACCGCCAGGCAGGCCAGCGCATAGGTGCGCGGCTGTATCACCACCGGAAACAGGAACTGGTCGTTCTTCAGCGCCTCCACCAGGCCATGCGTGAGCAGCCAGCCCAGGCCCATGCCCAGCGGCAGGGCCAGCGCCATGCTCAGTGCCATCTCGCCCAGCAGCAGGCCCGAGACCTCAGCACGCGTGAAGCCCAGCACGCGCAGCGAGGCCAGCTCCCAGGCACGCTCGGCCAGCGCGATGCGGGCATTGTTGTAGACCACGCCCACCGCGATGACGCTGGCAAAGGCGGTGAGGATGGTGCTCATGATGCGCACATTGCGCGCGCTCACATCCTGCATATTGCGCAGCACCGTGGCCTTGCTGAAGGCGCCCACCACCCTGGGCAGGGCGCGCAGCGCCCGCAGGGTCTCGGCCTCGCGGCCGCGCTCGACGACGAGGGCGAACTGCGAGCTCACATCGCCCTCGTCGAGCAGGTGGTTGAGCGCGCGCCGCTCGATATAGGCGTTCAGCCCCATCATCTCGCGCACCGTCGTCTCCAGCGGCAGCTCCAGGCGGCGCGGCCGCCCCTCCAGCAGCTCCACCAGCACCGGGTCGCCGGGGCGCAGGCCCAGCTTGTCGGCCAGGCGGTCGGTCATCACCAGGCCGCTCGCGCTGGGCAGGCTGGCGCGGCCGTCCACGTCGACGATGCGGCGCGCCTGCGGTGCGGCGGCCAGGCCCTGCAGGGCGCCGCGCTCGCTGCGCGCGCCGTGCAGGAAGCGCACCGCCACGTCGCGCCCCGATTCCACCGCCAGCACACCCGGCAGGCGCTGCAGCTCGAGGCGCGCGCTGTCGGGGCCGGCCTCGCTCATCCAGACGATCACATCGCTGCGCATGCTGGCGTTGAACTGCGAGTCGACGACGAAATCGATCGCATCGCGGAAGAAGTTGCCCAGCACCACGATGCCCACCGCCACCGCCACGCCGACGATGGACAGCAGGGTGCGCCAGGGGCGGCGCTCCATCTGGCGCAGGATCATGCGCAGCGACACGCCGGCGCGCAGCCAGGGCAGGCGCTCGACGATGGCGGGCCGGTAGCGCCCCGGCGCGGCCGGCCGCATCGCCTCGGCCGGCGCCAGCCGCACCGTGGCGGCAATCGCGTTGAGCGTGCCCAGCACCGCCATCAGCAGCGAGAAGCCGCCGCTCCACAGCAGCAGCCGCACATCCAGCACATGCTGGAAATGGCGGAACTTGAAGAACTCGACATACAGCCCGGTGAGCATGCTGCCCAGCCAGTCGCCCAGCAGCACGCCCAGCGTCAGCCCCAGCAGCATGATCACGAGCACCAGCTTGAGGTAATGCGCGGCGATGCTGCGGTTGGGGTAGCCCAGGGCCTTGAGCGCGGCCACCTGCTCGCGCTGCGTGGTCACCAGGCGCGACACCACCACGTTCAGCAAAAAGGCCGCCACGCCCAGGAAGATCACCGGTGCCACCGTGCCGAGCACGCGCTGCTCCTTGATCTCGTTGCTCAGCATGGCGTGCGAGCTCTGGTCCTCGCGGCCATAGGCCTCGCGTCCTCCATAGGGCGCCAGCACCGGCTGCAGCGCCGCCATCGCCACCGCCGGCTCGGCGCCGGGCGCAAGCTTGAGCGCCACGCGGTTGAAGGCGCCGCGCATGTCGTAGGCCGAGGCCAGCAGCTCGTGGTCCATCCAGACGATGCCGAAGCCGCGCATGTCCGGCATGCCACCCAGGCCGGCGAAGATGAACTCGGGGCTGAGCGCCGTGCCCACCACCAGCAGCTCGCGCCGCCGGCCGTTCACCAGCGCCGACAGGCGCGCGCCGGGGGCCAGGCCGCGCGCCTCGGCAAAGGCGGCCGAGAGCGCCACCTCGACGAGCGGGCTGCCGGTGGCATCGGCGGAGGGCAGACGGCCGCTCTTGACGAACACGCGGTTGAGCCGCGCCGGCTTGCGCGCGTCCAGGCCGATCAGCTGGCCCAGCACCGGGTCCACCACGCCGGGCAGCTCCAGCCGCACCAGCTGGTCCACGCGCGTGTCGACCTGGGCCACGCCGGGCAGCGCCGCCAGCCGTTCCTGCAGCGCCAGCGGCGCGCGCTTGACGCTGGCAAACACATCGGCAAAGCGGCCCTCGGCATAGAAGTCGTCGCGCGCCAGCGCCAGCGAGTCCACCGCCGAGAGGCAGGCGATGAAGCCGCCCATGCCGCTGGCCACCACCAGGGCGATGGTGAGCACCTGGCTCCAGAGGCTGCGCAGGTCGCGCAGCAGCTTGCGGTCGAGCGCTCTCATGGCTGGGGTCTCATCACCACTGCAGCTCCGAGGGCGTGAGCTTGTGCGCATTCGTCTCGATGCGCTGGATCGCCCCGTCGCTCAGATAGATCACCCGGTCCGCCATGCCGGCGATGGCGGCGTTGTGGGTGATCACGACGGCGGTGGTGCCGAGCTCCTGGTTGATGCGCGCGATCACCTCCAGCACCAACTTGCCGGTCTGGTAGTCGAGCGCGCCGGTGGGCTCGTCGCACAGCAGCACGTCCGGGCGCTTGACGATGGCGCGCGCGATCGCCACGCGCTGCTGCTCGCCGCCCGAGAGCTGGGCCGGGAAGTGATCGGCTCTTGCGGCCAGGCCCACCAGGCCGATGGCCTCGTCCACCGCCATCGGCGCGCTAGCGATGTCGGTGACCAGGGCCACGTTCTCGCGCACCGTCAGGCTGGGGATGAGGTTGTAGAACTGGAACACGAAGCCCACATGCTCGCGCCGGTAGCGCGTCAGCTCGGCCTCGCTGGCGCCGCTGAGCTGGTGCTCGGCAAAGCGCAGCGTGCCGCTGCTGGGGATGTCCAGGCCGCCGAGGATGTTCAAGAGCGTGCTCTTGCCGCTGCCCGAGGCGCCCAGCAGCACGATGAACTCGCCGCGCCGCACCGCCAGATCCACGCCGCGCAGCGCGTGCACGGCGGTCTCGCCCTCGCCATAGGTCTTGCTGAGGGCCCGGGCCTCGAACACCGGGCTGGCCTGGGTCGCTGTTTCACTCATGCCTGTTAGCCTCGCGCCTGCCCGCCTCGGCGGCATTGATCGACATCAAGCCTCAGTAGCGGCCCGACCGCCCGCTCTAGTAGCGGCCGGTCGACCCCGCCACGCGCAAATACACATACGCGACCCAGGCCACCAGCCCGCGCCGCAGCACGCCGCGCAGGCCGGTGTCGTCGGCGGCGGCGACCTGGCGCGAGACCGCCAGCGCGGCCTCGAACTCCTGCGCCACGCTGCGCGCGAAATCGGCGTCGGCGACGATCACGTTCGCCTCCAGGTTCAGCAGCAGCGAGAGCGGGTCGATGTTGGAGCTGCCGACGGTGGCCCAATGTTCGTCCACCACGCCCACCTTGGCATGCAGAAAGGCCGGCAGGTACTCGAACACCTGCACGCCCTGCCCCAGCAGCTCGGCGTAGAGGGCATGCGCGGCCATCGCGGCGATGCGGTAGTCCACCTTGCCCTGCAGCAGCAGGCGCACGCGCACGCCGCGGCGCGCCGCATCGCGCAGCGCGCGGCGGAAGGCATGGCCGGGGTAGAAGTAGGGCGTGATCAGGTCCACGCTCTCATTGGCGGCGCGGATCGCCTCCACATAGGCGCGCTCGATGGTGCGGCGCTGGCGCAGGTTGTCGCGCAGCACGAAGGCGGCGCACACCGGGGGCAGGTCTTGCAGGGTCTGCTCGCCACGTCGCAGCCGCGGCATGCGCAGCCGGTTCACCAGGCGGCGCAGGCGCGCCACCGGCATCGGGCTGCGCACCAGGGCCAGCAGCTCCTCGCCGAAATCGCGCCCCAGCCAGGCGCGCGTCCAGACCGCGCGCAGCGCCTGCTCCATCGGCTGCACCAGCGGGCCGCGCAGGCCCACCGCATAGTCCAGCCGCGGCAGCTCGGTGGCGCCATGGTTGAGGTCCATGCGGTCGTCGATGATGTTGATGCCGCCGACGAAGCCGACCTCGCCATCCACCACGCAGAGCTTCTGGTGCAGGCGGCGCAGCTGCCCGGGCTGGAACCAGCGCCACCAGCGGTCGATGGGGCGAAAGATCGCCAGCGCCACATGCGAGCCGGCCAGCTCGCGCTGCAGCCAGGGCAGGCTGGCCTTGGAGCCGAAGCCGTCCACCACCACGCGCACGCGCACGCCGCGCGCGGCCACCGCCTTCAGCTGCGCCAGCAGGGCCTGGCCGGCACTGTCGTGGTGAAAGATATAGGTGCCCAGCCAGACCTCGTGGTGGGCGGCGGCGATCGCCGCGGCCTGGGCCGGGAACAACTCGTCGCCGCCGCGCAGCAGGCGCACCTCGTTGCCGCCCACGTAATCGGGCCTGGGCACGCTGTGCCAGGAAAGCAGGTGCGGCAGGTTCTCGGCCTCAGCCAAGTTCGAACTCCGCCACCAGGGGCAGATGGTCGGACATGCGCGCCCAGGCATTGCCGCGCGGCACCTGCATGCTGAGGCATTCCAGCCCGCGGGTGTAGATGCGGTCGAGCGAGAACACCGGCACGCGCGAGGGGAAGGTGGCAGGTCTTGCCTTGCCGCTGGGTGGCGCGGCGCGCGCCAGGCCGCAGTCGCGCATCGGCGCATCCAGGCGCTCGCCCCAGTCGTTGAAGTCGCCCGCCACCGCCAGGCGTGCGCCGGCCGGCACATGGGCGGCGATGAACTCGGCCAGGCGCTGCACCTGGCGCACCCGGCTGCTGTGCATGAGCCCCAGATGCGCCACCACGGTGTGGATCTCGTGGCCCTGCCAGGTCACCGGCACATGCAGCAGGCCGCGCTGCTCGAAGCGATGGTCCGAGACGTCGTGGTGGCCCACGTCGCCGATCGGCCAGCGCGACAGCAGGGCATTGCCATGCTCGCCATGCTTGGTGACGGCATTGGTGCGGTAGGCCACCTCATAGCCTTCGGGCGCGAGGAACTCGGCCTGGCCCTGCTCGGGCCAGCCGAACCAGGTGCGCTCGAACTGGCGCGCCTCGCGGTGGTGGAAATGGCGCACTTCCTGCAGGAACACCAGATCGGCGTCCAGCGCCTCGATGCCCAGGCCCAGGTTGTGGATCTCCAGGCGCTTGCCGGGGCCGACGCCGCGCACGCCCTTGTGGATGTTGTAGGTGGCGATGCGCAGGCGCTGGCTGGCGAAGGCGCTATGGCTGCTATGCAGCCCCAGTGAGGAGGCGCGAAAGCCCGCTCTCATGTGCCCTCCTCTTGCTGCGCCAGGAAGCGCGGCAGCTGCAGCACCGCCTCGGCGTTGGAGGGCGAGAAGCACAGGTCCGCCGCCTCGCGCCAGGGCAGCCAGCGGTATTGCAGATGCTCGCGCGGGGCCAGGCGCACCTTGGTGCCGGCCGGCACGGTGAGGCCGAACACATGCTCGGTGTTGTGCGTCACCCCCGGCGCATAGCGATGGCGCCAGACCGGGTAGATCTCGTAGACATTGGCCAGGCCCCAGTCGCGCAAGACGCCGGCGGCGATGCCGGTCTCCTCGGCCACCTCGCGGCGCGCGGTCTGGGCTAGCGGCTCGTCGGGCGTGTCGAGCGAGCCGGTCACGCATTGCCAGTAACCGGGCCGGTCGGCGCGCTCCATCATCAGCACCTGCAGATCGGGCGTATGGATCACCACCAGCACCGATTCGGGGATCTTGTAGGGCTTGGAAAAGGTCTCGGCGGCTTGCATGCCCCCAAGCATAGCGAGCTTCAACTGCGCTGCGTTCGCAGCGCCCGCATCCACATGAGATTGATCAGCATCAGCGCCACCAGGGTGCCGCCGCACACCCACAGCGCCACGCTCACGCCAAAGCCCTGCACCAGCGCGCCGGCCAGCACGCCCGAGGCGGCCGGCACCACCTGGGAGATGATGGTGTACATGCTCAGCACGCGGCCGCGCACCGCCAACGGCGCCTCGGCCTGGATGCCGGCCACGATCAGGCTCAAGCCCATGCCGCCCAGCATGCCCACCGCGGCCAGCAGGGCCAGGGCCGGGCCCACGTCATGGGCACTGCCCAGCAGGGCCAGGGCGGCTCCCGCGCCCAGCGTGGCCGCGAAGATGGCCGCGCCATGCCGCACACGCGGGCCGAGCACCATGGCCAGCACACCGCCCAGGATCAGCGAGAGCGCCAGGCTGCCCAGCAGCAGGCCGCGCTGCAACTCCGCCAGGCCCAGCTGGGCGGTGGCCAGCTTGGGCAGCAGCACCTGCATCGGCCCCATCGCCAGGTAGCCCGCCATCGCCACCAGCATCAGCTGCAGCAAGAGCGGCCGGCCGCGTACCGCCGCCAGACCCTCGCGTACCTCGGCCGCGACCGACTGCCGGTGCTGACTGCCGCGCCGCGTGCGTACCGGCAGCAGCAGCACCGAGGCCAGCGCCACCAGCACGACGATGCCCTGCACCACCAGCCGCCAGCCGCCGGCGCGCTTGAGCAGGGCGATCATCAGGGGCCCGAGGCCGAAGCCCAGCATCACGAACACATTGAACAGCACCGAACTGCCCTTGAGCTGTGCCGCCGGCACGATCTGCGCCAGCGCCGCCATGCGCGCCGGCGAGGCAAAGCTCCAGGCCACGCCGGCGCAGGCGGCGGCCAGCAGCAAGGTGGGCGCACCCGCCGTGCCGCGCTGCTGGGTGAACCAGAGCGCCGCCGCCGCCAGCGCAAACACGCCCTGCGCGGCCTGGATCACGCGCCCGGGCGCGAGCCGGTCGCACAGCACACCGGCAAACCAGCCCAGCAGCAAGGGCGGGCCGAAGCACAGGCCCAGGCCCAGGCCGGAGAGCCAGGCCGAGCCCAGCATGTCCTGCGCGAACAGGATCACGCTGTAGTTGATCATGTGCCCGGCCGTGAAGGCGCAGAGGCAGGAGGCCAGGAACCAGGGCCGGGCCTTGCTGTCTTCTTTCATCGCGGCTGCAGATGGATCAGCGTGGGCTGGCCATCTTCCACATGCCAGCTCGGGAAGCTGGAGGTCGAGGTGTAGACGCTGCCATCCGGCGCGATCTCGACATCGCGGGTGAAGGCGACGCGGCGCGGCAGCGGGTACTGGGTCCAGCGGCCGCTGGCGATCTCCAGCGCATAGAGCGAATCGGACTGGTTGCCGTTCACCCACACCACGCCGCGCGCCTTGTCCACGTTCAGCGAGTAGGGCGTGTCGCTGCCCTTGGGCAGCACCGGCAAGTCATAGCGCGTGAAGCGGCCGCTGGCGGGGTCGTAGCAGACCACCGCCGACTCGGGGAAGGCGGCGATCCAGAGCCGCCCCTGGGCGTCGGCGCGCAGCCGGCGCGGGCCCTTGAAGGGGGTGGCGATCATGCGCACCTCGTCGGTGCGGGGATCGATCACGCCGATCTCGTCGGTGTGCAGGCGCGCGAACCAGACGCGGCCGTCGGGCGTCACCTCGATGCCATAGGGCAAGGGCGTGCCGGTGCCGGCGCGGTCCACCTTGAGCCAGTTGGTGAGCGGCAGGCCATGGCGCATCAGCCAGTAGAGCGCGCCGATGTACCGGGTGGTCATGCGCTCGCCGAAGCCGCGCGCCGGCAGGTCGTAGCGCTTGAACTGGCCGCTGCTGCGGTCCAGCATGCCCACCTGGTTGGACAGGGCCAGGGTGAACCAGACGCGGTCCTGTGCGTCGATGCGGATGGTGTGCGGATAGAAGCCGCCGCCGATCTCGTGCAGGCGGAAATCGCCCTTGGCGGGGTCGAATTCGACGATGCGGCGCTGCGCCGAGGGGGTGATGAAGAGATGGCCGTCGCGCGGCGACTCGGCCAGCGAATGCGCGTTGGAGGTCGAATCGTGGCGCGGGAACTCGCGCAGGCGCGCGCTCAGCAGACCGCCGGGCTCGTCGCCGGGCAGGTGCGGGATCTTGTAGACCGTCATGCGGCCGCTCCTGGGGTCGAGCGCCCAGAGCCGGTCCTGGATGTTGTCGGCCACGTAGAGGGTGCCGTCGCGCGCCAGCAGCACATCGTGGGCCTGCGACATCGCGTCGCCCACCGGCCATTCGCTGATGCGGGCCTGGGCCAGCTCGGGGGCCCAGGGCGCGGTGGCGCCGACGCGCTCGGGATGCTCGCGCAGCGCCTGGTAGCCCTTGGCCAGGATGGCCGGCAGGGCCTTCTGGTCCTCGCTGGACAGGCGCGAGCCGTAGCGCATCATGCGCTGGATCGCCTCGCTCCATTCCTGCTCGCTGCGCTCGCGGCGCAGGAAGGCATTGCCCTGCTGATGGCAGAAGGTGCACTGGGTCTGGAAGTGCAGGCGGCGCGCCTGGTCGCCCAAGTCGAGCGCGGCCAGCCAGGCGTTCGCCGGCCGGGCCTCGGCCAGGCGCAGCGGGTCGGTCTCGCGCTGCAGGCGCAGCACGCCATTCTTCACTTGCGCGAGCGGCAGGGTCAGGTCTTGATAGCCGGGCTTGCGCAGGCGCAGCTGCTGGGGCGCGCCGGCCTGCTCATCGGGCAGCTCGGCACGACCCTGGGCATCGCTGAACACGGTGTGCTCGCGCCAGACCTGGAAGGGCTGGCCGGGTGGCGGGTAGCCGCCGTCGCTGCTGGGCAGGGCCGGGGCCTTGAGCGGAAAGACGCGCAGCATCACCGTGGCCAGGGGCTGGCCGGTCTTTTCGTCCTGCACTTGCAGCGTGGCGGCCGTCGCCGGCAAGGCCAGCAGCAGGGTCAGCGCCCGGAGGGAGTTCTTCATCGCAGCTCCTCAGGAGAACTCGGCGCCGACGCGGCGGCGCATCAGGGTTTCGTAAAGCGCCGGCGCGAGCCGGCTCAGCAGGTAGGCGGCGCGCGCCGTCGCGCTCGGCAGCAGCAGGCGCTGGCGCCGGGCGGCGGCGTGCAGGATGCTTGCGGCCACCGCGTCGGCGCTGGCCAGGCCGCCGCTGACATCGCGCCGGCGCGCCAGCGGCCTGCCGTCGCCGCCCAGCGCCGCGGCCTCGATGCCGGTGGCGATGAAGCTGGGGCAGACCAGGGTCACCGCGACGCCCGTGCCCTGCAGCTCGCTGCGCAGGCTGTCGAAGAAGCCATGCAGCGCATGCTTGCTGGCGGCATAGGCGCTGCGGCCGATCAGCGGCGAGAAGCCCGCCACGCTGCTGATCACGACGATGCGGCCGCGCGCGGCCAGCAGCGCGGGCAGCGCCGCCTCGGTGCAATGCACGGCGCCGAAATAGTTCACCGCCATGACGCGCCGCACCACCTCGGCGCGGCAATCGCGCGCCAGCGCACGGGCGGCGATGCCAGCGTTGTTGATCAGCAGCGTCACCCCGCCCCACTGCCCTTCCAGCTGGGCGAAGACCTGCTGCACCTGGGGCTGCTCGCTGATGTCGCAGGCCCAGGCCTGGGCCTGCAGGCCGGCGCGGCGCAGCTCGGCCGCCAGCTGCTCGGCGGCGGCGCCATCGCGGTCCAGCAGGGCCACGCGCGCGCCGGCCGCGGCCAGGCGCCGGGCGAGCGCCGCGCCCAGGCCGCCCGCCGCGCCAGTGACCACGGCCACCTGCTCGTGCCAGTCCGCCCTCATGGCGCAGCCTCGGGCCCGGCCGCGGGCGCGCGCTGGCGGCTCGCCCACCAGAGTTCGAACACCTCGGCCGAGCTCTTGCGCGGCCGATAGCCCAGCTCGGTCTTGAGGCGCTGGTTGTCCAGCACCGGGCGGTAGCGCAGGAAGCGCAATTGCTCGGGGCCGTAGCGCGTCAGGCCCAGCTTGTGGCCGATCGCCAGCCCGATCTGCAGCAGCAGCGGCGGCAGCACCAGGCAGGGCTTGCCCATGCGCGCGGCCAGCTCGCGCAGGCCCAGCGCGCCATCGCCGGCCACATTGAAGATGCCGGCCTGGCGGGTGCGCAGCGCATGCTGGATGATGCCCACCACGTCCTGGTCCCAGATGAAGACGAAGGGGCTGGCGGCGCCGCGCAGCACCAGGATGCGCGGCTTCTCGAACAGCGCCGTGATCTGGTTGTTGACGCGCTCGCCCAGGATGGTGCCGACGCGCAGCACGGTCTGCTGGAGCGCCGGATGGCGCTGCCGGTAGTCGGCCAGCATCTCCTCCACCAGGCGCTTGTGCCAGGCATAGGCGAATTCCTCGTTGCCGCGCACCGGGTCGCTTTCCTTCAGCCAGGCCGGGTTGTCGGCGTGATAGCCATAGGCCGCGCCCGAGGACGAGATCACCACCTGGGTCACGCCGCTGGCCACGCAGGCCTCCAGCAGGCGCCGGGTGCCGAGCACATCGACCTCGTACTCGAGCTGCCGATCGCTGCCCTTGGGCGGCGTGACGATGGCGGCCAGATGCACCACCTGGTCGATCCGGTGCTGCTGCATCAGCGCCTGCAGATCGGCGCTGCGAATGTCGCCCTGGGCATAGACCACGCCGGGCAGGCGCTGCGCGGACGGCGGCTCGCGCAGGTCCATGGCCACGATCAGCTCGGGCCGCTCGCTGGAGGCCGCCAGCGCCTCCACCAGCTGCCGGCCCAGATAGCCACCGCTGCCGGTGACAAGCACTCTCGACGTCATGCTGCCACCTCCTTGCGGCCATCGCGCCAGAGCCAGAAGCTCGACAGCCCCATGCCCGCGGCGATATGCCAGATGCCCCACCAGGCGGTGATGATGGCCATGCCGCCCAGGCCGCCGAAGAAGTTGAAGATCAGCACCAGGCCCAGGCCGGAGTTCTGGATGCCGGTCTCGAAGGCGACGGCACGGCAGTCGCGCTCGGGCAGGCGCGCGAGCCGGCCGAAGCCATAGCCGCCGGCCAGGGCCATGGCGTTGTGGGCCAGCACCAGCAGCACCACGTAGCGGCCCCATTCCATGAAGATGGCCCAGTTGAGCGCCAGCGCGCCCACCACGAAGGCCAGGAACACCAGCATCGAGAAGCGCTTCATCGGCCCATGCAGGCGCTGCGCCAGCGCGGGCGAGCGCGCCTGCACCGCGAGGCCGGCGGCCAGCGGCAGGCCCAGCAGCAGGCCCACCTCCAGCAGCATGCGCAGCGGCTCCAGCGAGAAGCTGCGCAGCAGCGCCGCCAGCGCCGGGTCCCGGGAGGCCCAGAACGTCACGTTGAGCGGCGTCATCACGATCGCGCCCAGGGTCGAGAGCGTGCTGATCGAGACCGACAGCGCCGCGTTGCCATGCGCCCGGTGGGTGAAGAAGTTGGAGATATGGCCGGCCGGGCAGGACGAGACCAGCAGCATGCCCAGGCCGATCGAGGGCGCCGGCTCCAGCAGCTGGATCATCGCGAAGGTGGCCGCCGGGAACAGCAGGTGGTGGCTGAGCATGCCGATCGCGAGCGCGCGCGGCCTGGCCAGCGCCTGCTTGAAGTCGTCCAGATGCAGGTCCAGCGCGATGCCGAACATCACCAGCGCCAGCACCAGGCTGAGGGCCAACTGGGCCTGCGGGTTGAAGTTCAGCCGCACCAGATCGATGGCTTGCGGGTTGGCAGCGAGCATGCTTTTTGTCTCCGGGTTCGGATGCAGGCCCTCTGCGGGGCCTGTAGAGCGGCGATTGTTGGGGCTGGCGCCCGCTTTGCCGAGGTTGCAAACGCCACAAACGGGTGAAATCCGGACAGCTGGCTACACTTTGCCCCACATGCAGCATCCAGACTTTCCCTTGCTCGACGAGCGCATCCACCGGCCGCACAAGCTGCAGGCCCTGGTGGACATCCTGCTGGGCCTGGGCGTGCCGGCGGAGGCCGCGCTGGCCGGCACCGGCCTGCAGCGCGCCGATTTCCAGCGCGCCGAGCTGCGCGTCAGCGCCCAGCAGCTGCTGAGCGTGTGCGCCAATGCGCTGCGCCTCTCGCCCCAGGCCGATGTGGCGCTGCGCGCCGGCCTGGCGGCGCGCATCACCCAGTTCGGCCTTTATGGCTATGCGCTCTTGAGCAGCCCGACGGCGCGCGAGGCGGTGGCGATGGCGATGAAGTACCGCGCCCTCACCGCCCCGCTGGTGGGCATGGAATTCGCCGAGCGCGGCGCGCAGGTGGCCTGGCAGTTCAGCGACGCCTACCGGCTCGGCGAAGGCTCGCCGCTCTACCGCTTCGTGCTGGAGTGGCAGCTGGGCACCCAGCTGGCCCTGCACCGCGATGTGCTGGGCACCGACTTGCGGCCGCGCGTCGTCTGCCTGCCCTACCCGGCACCCGCCCATGCGGCCCGTTATGCCGAGCTGCTGGGCTGCCCGGCCGAATTCGGCGCAAACGGCCGCTGCGAGCTGCTGTTCGACGCCAGCTGGCTCGAGCATGTGCCGGCCCAGGGCAACCCGGCCACCGCCCTGGTGGCGCGCGAGACCTGCGAGCGCCTGCTGGCCGAGTTCCAGCAGGCGCGCGGCGTCACCAGCCGCCTGATCGCCCTGCTGCTGCAGGCGCCGGGGCGTTTTCCCGGCATCGAGGACGTGGCGGCGGCATGGCAGATCAGCTCGCGCACGCTGCGGCGCCAGCTCGCCGAGGAGGGCAATGCCTTCCAGCAGGTGCTGGACAAGGTGCGCTGCCAGCTGGCGCTGGACTATCTGCGCCAGACCCAGCTCAGCAACGACGAGATCGCCGCCTCCCTGGGCTATAGCGAGGCGGCCAACTTCCGCGCCGCCTTCAAGCGCTGGACCGGGCTGACGCCCAGCGCGGCCAGGCGCAAGGGCTAGTGGCGCTCCCAACTTCCTTGCCGGCAGCGCCGGACTCGACCCGCGGCGGATCCACGCCTTGTCTTCCAACCCTGGTCGCGCCGGGGCAAAGACAGGCGGCGAGGCTTGCCATTTGGAGATAGCAAGTCCGAGTATTTTCATAGCGAGCGCCGAACTTGCTGGCCCCTGGCCTATCTATCATGCCGCCCGTGATGGCCGTCCCGGCCGCTGCCCTCCGGAAGCAGAACCCCATGTTCACGAGCCGATTCATCCACGCTGCCCTGCTGGCGGCCGCATTGCTGCTGGTGCACCCAAGCCCCGCCACTGCGCTGAACACAGCCACCAAGGCAGCGGCCGTCGTTCCGGAGGACGAGCCTCTCAAGATCGATCTGCGCCACAACTACTTCAGCCGCCGCGGCTCCTGGGTGACCCTGTTCCCGACCGCCGCGCAGGGCACGCTGCGCTACTACTTCGCACGCATGTACAACCTGCGGGGTGACTGGCTGGATCTGGGCTTTCTGCCCGCCGGCTTGGCGCGTCCGGTGGCCTTCACGGCGCAACCCAGCCACCTGAGTGTGCAGGCAGGCGCCGGTGGTGACGCATCCGCCCAGGTCTACTTGCTGGGGCCGCTGGACTCGGTGATCGACGGCCGCGGCTTTGAGCTTCAGCTGGCACCGGCGCGCACCGATCTCGCCCTGCATACGGTGCACGGCGATCACGGCGACGAGCTTGCCGTTGATTCGGAAGGATGGGCCTGCCGGGTACAGGTGCTGTCCGGCACGCTGGTGCAGGTGGATGGGCATTGGCGCGTCCGCCCCGTGCAGGGCCGGCTACGCGTAGCGATCCGCATGGCTCGGGGCGTGGTGCCCGCCCCCCTCGACGTGCGCCCTGCCGCTGATATGGCTGCCGTTGCACGCGACTGGGCGGACTGGCGTGCGCACATGCCCGCTGTCAGCCCGGCCAACCAACGAACGGCCGAAGCGGCGTGGTGGACGTTGTGGAACTTGCACGCGCCGCAAGACGATGTGTTCGTTACGCAGGCCGTGCTGGAGTCCAAGGCCTACATGAATTCGGAATGGCCCTGGGACCATGCCTTCGTCGCCCTGGCGCTCGGGCTCACGCAGCTGGACGCGGCGCTGGACGAATTCATGATCCCGTTTGCCAATATGGACGCGCGGGGCCAGTTGCCTGACCGCATGCTGCCCGACGAGATCTACCGTGGCGCCACCAAGCCGCCGATTCATGGCTGGGCCTTGCTGAAGCTGATGGAGCGCCATCGCTTCAGCCGGCCGCAGCTGGAGCGTGTGTATGCGCCGCTGGTGCGCTGGACAGAGTTCTGGTTTGCGCAGCGCGATGCCAACCGCAATGGCCTTCCGGCCTATGGCGGCGAAAACAGCGGCTGGGAAAGTGGCTGGGACAACGCCACCGCCTTGGGCGACCCGAAGCTTCGTTATGAGTCGCCCGATCTGCAGGCCTATCTGGTGCTGCAGATGCGCGCCTTGGCGCGTATCGCCGAGCAACTGGGGCGTGCAGATGAGGCGCAGGGTTGGTTCCGTCGCGCCGATGAGCACCAAGCCCGGTTGATGCGCCAACTCTGGCACGGCGATCGCTTCGTGCTGAGAGTGGAGGATACGCAGGCCACCACCACCAGCGACAGCCTGCTGCCCTTCATGCCCCTGGTGCTGGGCGAGCGGCTGGACAAGCCTGTGTTCGAGCAGCTGGCGGATGAGCTGGCGCGGCGCTTCCTCACGCCCTATGGGCTGGCCACCGAAGCGCCCGCGAGCCCCCGATATGCGTCCGATGGCTACTGGCGTGGTCCGATCTGGGCACCCACCACCTATCTGCTCATCGACGGACTGCGTCGCGGTGGCCGTCCCGAACTGGCGCGCGACATCGCCCGGCGCTTTATCGGCATGATCGAACGAGCCGATGGCTTCTATGAGAACTACGACGCGCTCTCGGGTGCACCGCTTTGCAACAAGGCGTTTGCCTGGACCGCGGCCGTCGACCTGCTCTTGATGCACGAGACATTCGCGGGCTTCGGACGGTGATCGGTGAACCCGGCACCAAGGGTGTCGTGGGCCATCGACTGTCGTACCGGACAAGTACCTAGCGATCCCGCTTGCGCCCCCTCCGCGCCGGTGCAGGTACGGGCGCGCTGAGGCCCTGCGTTGGCAACGAAATTTCCAGGCCCCAGGGGCGTGTCTGGCAGGTGCCGCCCAGGCGGCGCGCCTGCAGTTGCAACAGCTCCAGCCCGGCTCTGGGCGTGGCCAGACCGTCGCAACAGCGCAGGCGCAAGAGCTGGTCGCTGCCATGCGGTTCAGCCTCCAGGCTGAGCCGGCGCGCACCGCGCGCCAGCGCCAGCGCGATCAGCTCGCTCAGCAGGCGCAGGCATTGCGCGCGCGGGTGCTTGAGGCTCAGGCCCGGCGCCACCTCGCAGCGCAGCTCGCAGCCCTGGGCCTGCAGCAGCGGCGCGTAGACGGCCTGCAGCTGGGCCAATTCGCTCGCCAGCACAAAGTCGCAGACCTGCTGGTCCTGCGCGTCGCGCCGGTATTGCGCCAGCGCCGCCATTTGTTGCACCAGCGGCGGCGCGATCAGCTGCAGGGGCGCGTCGGCCTGGCTCAGCTGCCGACCCCAGGCATCGAGCTGCGCGGCCAGCAGGCGGTCCAGGCCCAGCAGTTCGGCATGCTCGGCGGCCTGGGTCTCGGCGCGCTGCAGGCTCTGCTCCAGGCGCCCCAGCAGCCCCTCCAGCCAGCTCGCCAGCCGGTTGGCCCGGTTGCTGTCGGCACGCGACCAGCTGGCGCCCGCGGGCCGCCACAGTAGCAGGCGGCCGATCTGCTTGGTCGCCAGGCGCAGGCTCAGCTCAAGCCGGGCGGCGTCCGGCGCGGCCGGCGCGGCGGCGCGCTGACCCGGCCGTTCACCCTGCCGTTCACTCAGCCGCTCCCACTGCAGGTCGATCCCGCTCAGGCCCAGCGCCTCCACCAGGCGCGGCAGCAGCGCCCGCCACTGACGCTCGAACTCGGCCACATCATCGAGCGGCCAGCTCTGGCCGGCCAGCGAGAGCAGCAGCGCATCGGCGCCATGCGGATCGGTATCGAAGCGGGCCAGTGCCTCCAGCTGGGTCGGCAGCTGGCCCTGGTCGAGGGTGGATTCGAGGCGCTGGCGCTGCTGCAGGTGATGCCAGCTGGGGCCCAGCTCGCCCTGCTCGCGCATCAGGTCGGCCAGCCGGCCATGGGCCGCCGCCTGCAGATGGCGCGACTGCAGAGCCTCGGCCAGGCTCAGGGCCTGGCCGGCCCAGCCCAGCGCCGTTTCGCCGCTGGTGAGTTCGCACAGCAGCAGCGCGGCCTGGGCATGCAGCCAGCGGTAACCGCAGCGCTGCGCCGAGACCAGGGCCTGGTCGGCGAGCCTGAGCGCCTGCGCGGCATCTCCGCTGTCGCGCGCGCAGCGCGCCTGGTGCCAGATCGCCTCGGCCTGGTAGTCGGCATGGCCGGCCTCGCGGGCGGCGGCCAGGGCTTCGTCCAGCACCACGCGTGCGGCCTGCGGGCCCTGGGTGGCGCGCAGCGAGGCGGCGCGGTTGAGCGCGATCTTGGCGCGCAGATAGGGGTCTTGCGCCAGCCTGGCGTAGTGCAGCTCGGCCTGGTCCAGCACGCGGCCGCCACGCGCCCAGTCGCCCAACGCATAGCACAGGTGCGCCAGGCCGATGCGCGCCAGGCAGGCGGGGCGCGAATCGTCCTCGGCCCAGTCGAGCGTTTCGCTCCAGGCCTGGCAGGCCTGCACATAGTCGCCGCGCTGGTAATGCAGGCGGCCCAGGGCCTCGCTGAGTTCGGCCGCCTCGCTGAGCGAGCGCTGGCGCTCCACCTCGCGCCTGAGGGTCTGCAGTTCGGCCTGCAGCTCGCCCTGCAGCTCGGCGGCGCGGCCCCAGCGCTCCAGCACGAAGAAGGCGCCCAGCAGGGCGGCACGCGCCCGGGCCGGATCGGTCGCCTTCATGCCGGCACGCAGGCGCGGCAGGGCCAGGCGCGGATGGCGCATCAGCGCACGCTCCCAGCGCAGCCGCTCCGTCGTGCCGCCAGCCGTGCCTTGGCCCTTCTTGCTCATGCTCGTAGCGTCCTCTTGAATGGAGGCGCAAGCATAGCGAGTTGCAGCGCCCGGTCTGTCGGGGTCAGCTCTTGCCTGGCTTGGTGGCAACCGGCGTCGGCAGCTCTTTGGCCTGCAACATGCGCAGCTGGGTCACTAGGTGGTTGTGGGCATCGAGAAATGCGGCGGCGATCACCTTGCCTTCATTGCTATTGCTCCAGCCAGCGCCGGCGGCGCCGCCCAGCTTGCCCAGCATCATGCCGCCCATGCCCAGATCGGTAACCTGCACCGAACCGGTCGCTGCGGCCACTTGTTCGGTGGTCTCGTTGTCGGTCAGCAGCAGCGCCACCTGCGCCTCCTTGAGCTTGACATGCTCGGCCGCGCCCACCAGCTTGTTGAGCACCGGGATGGACGCCATGATGCCGCCCAGCTGGCGGCCGGCATCCTGCTCTGAGAAGGTCAGGCTGGGGGTGAGGCTGTATTGAGCCTCGTAACCCTTGCCCTTAGCCACCGTGCTGCCCTGCTGGCGCAGCACGCCGGCATCCTTGAGCTCCTGCTCCTTGATCACGGCCTTGAGGCCGGCGGCGCGGTCCACCACCCGGAAGCAGCCGCTCTGCTGGGCCAGCAGGCGCACCAGCGGCAGCGGCGAGCTGGGCAGGGCATAGCCGCCTGCCATGGTGTAGCCGTTGGGGTTCTCCACCAGGGCCAGGGTGGCCACCGGCGCCTCGCATTTCTGCAGCTCGCGTGCGGCGGACTGGGCCCCCGCCGGACCGGCCGAACCGCTCACCACCGAGCCCCCCTGCCCCAACTGGGCTCCCTGCTTGCCGCAGCCGGCGAGCACCACGGCCAAGGCGGCCAGCAGAACGGTATTGCGCATCATCATCTTGTTCTCTCCCTGAGAAACGTTTTGTCACACGCGAAAGAAAAAGGGCCGCTGTTGCGGCCCCTGCGAAGACTTGCTTGCACGCGCCCAATCAGGCCGCTGCGGCACCCGCATTGCGCAGGCGGATGTGCAGCTCGCGCAGCTGCTTCTCGTCCACATACGAGGGTGCGCCGGTCAGCAGGCATTGCGCGCGCTGGGTCTTGGGGAAGGCGATCACGTCGCGGATCGAGTCGGCCTTGGTCATCAGCGTCACCAGGCGATCCAGGCCGAAGGCCAGGCCGCCGTGCGGGGGCGCGCCGTACTGCAGCGCGTCCAGCAGGAAGCCGAACTTGACCTGGGCATCTTCCTTGCTGATCTTGAGCGCGTCGAACACCTTGCTCTGCACCTCGGCGCGGTGGATACGGATCGAGCCGCCACCCAGCTCCCAGCCGTTCAGCACCATGTCGTAGGCCTTGGCGATGCACTTGCCCGGGTCGGTGACCATCAGGTCCTCGTGACCGTCCTTGGGCGCGGTGAACGGGTGGTGCACGGCCGCCCAGCGGTCGTTCTCTTCGTCGTGCTCGAACATCGGGAAGTCCACCACCCACAGCGGTGCCCAACGGTCTTCGAACAGGCCATGGCTCTTGCCGAATTCGCTGTGGCCCACCTTCAGGCGCAGCGCGCCGATGGCATCGTTCACCACCTTGGCCTTGTCGGCACCGAAGAACAGCAGGTCGCCGTCCTGCGCGCCGGTGCGCGCCAGGATGTCGGCCACGGCCTTGTCGTGCAGGTTCTTGACGATGGGCGACTGCAGGCCTTCGCGGCCCTTGGCCACTTCATTGACCTTGATCCAGGCCAGGCCCTTGGCACCGTAAATCTTCACGAACTCGGTGTAGCTGTCGATCTCGCCGCGGCTCATGGCCGCGCCGCCCGGCACGCGCAGGGCGACCACGCGGCCACCGGGGGTGGTGGCGGGGGTGGAGAAGACCTTGAAGTCAACATCGCCCATCGCATCGGTGAGTTCGGTGAACTCGAGCTTGACGCGCAGGTCCGGCTTGTCGGAGCCGAAGCGGTGCATCGCGTCCGCGTACTTCATCACCGGGTAGGCGCCCAGGTCCACGTTCAGCGCCTTCATGAAGACGTGGCGGATCATGCCCTCGAACATGTCACGGATTTCCTGCTCGGTGAGGAAGCTCGTTTCGATATCGATCTGGGTGAATTCGGGCTGGCGATCGGCGCGCAGGTCTTCGTCGCGGAAGCACTTGGTGATCTGGTAGTAGCGGTCGTAGCCGGCCACCATCAGCAGCTGCTTGAAGAGCTGGGGCGATTGCGGCAGCGCGAAGAAGGTGCCGTCGTGCACACGGCTGGGCACCAGGTAGTCGCGCGCGCCCTCGGGCGTGCTCTTGGTGAGCATGGGCGTCTCGATGTCGATGAAGCCATGCTCGTCCAGGAACTTGCGCGCCTCCATCGCCACGCGGTAGCGCAGCATCAGGTTGTTCTGCATGTAGGGGCGGCGCAGGTCCAGCACGCGGTGCGTGAGGCGCGTGGTCTCGGAGAGGTTCTCGTCGTCCAGCTGGAACGGGGGCGTCACCGAGGGGTTCAGCACTTCCAGCTCATGGCAGAGGATCTCGATCTTGCCGCTGGTGAGGTTGGCGTTCTCGGTGCCGGCCGGGCGCGCGCGCACCTTGCCGACGATCTTCAGGCAGAACTCGTTGCGCACGTCTTCCGCCACCTTGAACATCTCGGCGCGGTCGGGGTCGCAGACCACCTGCACCAGGCCCTCGCGGTCGCGCAGGTCGATGAAGATCACGCCGCCATGGTCGCGGCGGCGATGGGCCCAGCCCATCAGGGTCACGGTCTGGTCGAGCAGCTTCTCGCTGACTTGGCCGGCATAGCAGGTACGCATATCGTTTTCTCCGAATTCTTGGGTGCGCTGCGCCTCTTGCGCAGCGGGGTCAGGTCTTGTCTGGTGGCTCTGGTCGGGCAGGCTGCCCTCAGGGTTGAACGCCGGCCGGGGCGATCAACCCGGTAGATTTCGTTCGGTCGGGGCGGCTGCCGCATGGCCGGTATTCGGCGCCACCACCCCCATCGAGATGATGTACTTGAGCGCCTCGTCCACGCTCATGTCCAGCGAGCGGATGCTGGTGCGCGGCATCATCAGGAAGAAGCCCGAGGTCGGGTTCGGCGTGGTGGGCACGTACAGGCTCACATGCTCCTCGGGGAAATGCTGCGCCACCTCGCCGCTGGGCGAGCCGGTGACGAAGGCGATGGTCCAGCTGCCCTCGCGCGGGTACTGCACCAGCACCGCCTCGCGAAAGGCGTTGCCGCTGCTGGAGAACAGGGTGTCCGAGACCTGCTTGACCGAGCTGTAGATGCTCTTGACGATGGGGATGCTGGACATCAGCTTGTCCCATTGCCTGAGCCACCACTGGCCGAAGATGTTCGCCACGAACATGCCGGTGAGCAGCAGGCCGCCCACCAGGATCACCAGGCCCAGGCCCGGCACGTCGCTGAGGCTGGAGATGCCGTCGTGCAGCGAACTGGGCGAGACCACCTTGAGGGCACCCAGCAGCGAGTCGAACACGCCGTTGACGACGCCCAGCACCTGATGCAACACCCAGATGGTGATGGCAAGCGGTAGCCAGACGAGCAGGCCGGCGATGATGTACTTTCTCACTGGGTTCCTTGTGCGGCCCGGCCTCGCGGCCCGCGGCGGGTCATGTCAATGGCAGGCGCAGGAGCCCCCGCAAGGCGTGGACGAGGCCGCGGCCGGCGCAGCGTCGGCCGCGGGCGCAGCGGCGGCAGCGGCGCCGCCTGCCGCGGTGGCGGGCGCGGCCGTGCCGGCGCTGCCACCCTTGAAATCGGTGGCGTACCAGCCCGAGCCCTTGAGCTGGAAGCCGGCGGCGGTGACTTGCTTGCTGAAGCTCTCGGCCCCGCAGGCGGGGCAGGTGCTCAGCGGGGCATCAGACAGCTTTTGCAGCACGTCTTTGGCGTGACCGCAGGTACTGCAGCGGTAGGCGTAGATCGGCATGAGGGGTCTAAGCTATTGATAGGAAACGCGAATTATAGGGGCGAGGCCTCGTTCGCCAGCCCCGCGACATGGTGCTTGTGCTCGCGGCGGTTCTTCAGCCACTGCGGGGCCAGCGAGCCCAGCACCATCGCCACGATCGCCACCAGCAGGCCGGCCAGCTGCCCCGGGAAGCCCTCGCCCAGGCTGCTGACCTGGGGCAGGAAGGCGATCCAGACCGCAATGCCGCCCACCAGCGAGAAGATCGCCCCCTGGGTGGTGGCGCGCTGCCAGTACAAGCCCATCACCAGCGGCACGAAGGCCCCCACCAGGGTGACCTGGTAGGCCGAGGACACCAACTCATAGATCGAGGTGCCCTGCATCGCGATCGCATAGGCCAGCACCAGGGCGGCGAACACGATGATGGTCAGGCGCATCGCCAGCAGCTGCTGGCGGTCGCCCATGTGCGGGCGCAGATTCTTCAGGATGTTCTCGACGAAGCTGGTCGAGGGCGCCAGCAGCGTGGCCGAGGAGGTGCTCTTGATGGCCGAGAGCAGCGCACCGAAGAACAGGATCTGCATGATCAGCGGCATCTTGCTCAGCACGAACAGGGGCAGCAGCTTCTGGTAATCGTCGCGCGCCACGTCCAGGGCCTGCTGGCCCATTACCACCACCGCACTGGCGACGATGAACATGGGCACGGCGGCGAACAGGATGTAGCTGATGCCGCCGATCATGGCGCCGTTGCGGGCGGTCTTCTCGTCCTTGGCCGACATGACGCGCTGGAACACGTCCTGCTGCGGAATGCTGCCCAGCATCATGGTGACGCCGGCGCCGACGAACATGGCGATCTCGGTGAAGCTGGGCTCGGGCAGGAACCTGAACAGCTCCTTGCTCTGCGCCATCGCGAACACCTTGTCGGCACCACCGGCCAGGTCGGCCGAGAACACCGCGATCACCGACAGGCCGATCACCAGCACGATCATCTGGATGAAGTCGGTCCAGGCCACCGCCAGGAAGCCGCCGATCACCACATAGATCAGCACCGCCAGGGTGCCGACGATCATGCCGGCGGTCTCGCTCATCGCGCCATTGGTCAGCACCGAGAACACCAGGCCGAGGGCGGTGATCTGCGCCGCCACCCAGCCCAGGTAGCTGAGGATGATGGCGCTGGAGCAGAACACCTCGACGCCCTTGCCGAAGCGCTGGCGGTAGAAGTCGCCGATGGTCAGCAGGTTCTGCCGGTACAGCTTGGTGGCGAAGAAGGCGCCCACCAGGATCAGGCAGGTGCCGGCGCCGAAGGGGTCCTCGACGATGGAATTCAGGCCGCCCTGCACGAACTTGGCCGGGATGCCCATCACCGTCTCGGCACCGAACCAGGTGGCGAAGGTGGTGGTGATCACCATGATCAGCGGCAGGCTGCGGCCGGCGATGGCGAAGTCACTGGTGTTCTTGATGCGGGTGCCGGCCCAGACCCCCAGGCCCAGGGTCCCCAGCAGGTAGAGCACGACAAAGACAATCAGCGTGGTGTTCATGGCAAGCGTCTCGGGCAGGGCCCGGCAAAGGAAAGCGCGCCGGATTATCAGCGCAACGCAAGCCGCGGGCCATGCGGGCTTGTCTGAGAGCCCTCTCCAATCAGAACCAATGCACGCGCATCAGCACATTGGCCGCCAGCAGCCCCAGGGTGAAGCCCACCGCACCATAGAGCAGCGCCTGCAGCAGCCGGTTGGTGCGGCGCTGCTCCTGGATCAGCGCCTGGATGGCGCGGCCATCGTGCGGCGAGGCCTGGCGCTTGAGCGCGTCGTGCAGCAGGCGCGGCAGCTCGGGGAAGAGCTGGGCATAGCGCGGCGCCTCCTTCTTGAGCTGGTGCACCAGGGCGCGCCAGCCCACCTGCTCGTTCATCCAGCGCTCCAGGAAGGGCTTGGCGGTGGCCCAGAGATCCAGCTCGGGGTCGAGCTGGCGGCCCAGGCCCTCCACGTTCAGCAGGGTCTTCTGCAGCAGCACCAGCTGCGGCTGGATCTCGACGTTGAAGCGGCGCGAGGTCTGGAACAGGCGCATCAGCACCTGGCCCAGCGAGATGTCCTTCAGCGGCCGGTCGAAATGCGGCTCGCAGACCGCCCGCACCGCGCTCTCGAGCTCGTCCACACGGGTGCCCGCGGGCACCCAGCCGGATTCGATGTGCAGCTCGGCCACGCGCTTGTAGTCGCGCTGGAAGAAGGCGATGAAGTTCTGCGCCAGGTATTCCTTGTCCACCTCGGTGAGCGTGCCGATGATGCCGAAGTCCAGCGCGATATAGCGGCCGAAGGTGGCGGGCGCCAGGCTCACCTGGATGTTGCCGGGGTGCATGTCGGCGTGGAAGAAGCCGTCGCGGAACACCTGGGTGAAGAAGATGGTGACGCCGTCGCGCGCCAGCTTGGGGATGTCCACCCCGGCGTCCCTCAGGCGCTGCACCTGGCTGATGGGCACGCCGCTCATGCGTTCCATCACGATCACCTCGCTGGTGCACAGGTCCCACATCATCACGGGCACCATCACCAGGTTCAGGCCATCCATATTGCGGCGCAGCTGGGCCGCGTTGGCGGCCTCGCGCACCAGGTCGAGCTCGTCGTGCAGATAGGTGTCGAACTCGGCCACCACCTCGCGCGGCTTGAGACGCCGGCCATCGGCGCTGAGGCGCTCGACCCAGCCGGCGATGGTACGCAGCAGGGCCAGGTCGTCCTCGATCACGTCCAGCATGCCGGGGCGCAGCACCTTCACCGCGACCTCGCGGCCGTCCTTCAGGGTAGCGAAATGCACCTGGGCGATCGAGGCGCTGGCCACCGGCTCGGCCTCGAAGCTGCCGAACAGCTCTTCAATCCGGCGCCCGAAGGCCTTTTCCACCAGGGCGCGCGAGGTCTCGGCCGGGAACGGCGGCACATCGTCCTGCAAGCGGGCCAGTTCCTCGACGATGTCGCCGGGCACCAGGTCGCGGCGGGTGGAGAGCACCTGGCCGAACTTGACGAAGATCGGCCCCAGCCGCTCCAGCGCCAGGCGCAGGCGCACGCCGCGCGGCTGCTGCCAGCTGCGGCCCACCGAAATCAGCCGGCGCAGCCAGCGGAAGCGCCGCCCGCTCAGGCCCGAGAGGGCCATTTCGTCCAGACCGAAACGGAAGATGGTCCAGCCGATGACCAGCAGGCGGGCGAAGTACCTCATGCCGGCCCGCGGCCACCTGACATGGCCGCGTTGCGGGCCCCATCGGCAAACTTGGCGAACTTGCCAAAGGCCTGGGCGATCGCCCCGCCCCAGCGCGCAAGCTGATGCGCGGGCGCCGGGCCAACCAGCTGGGCGAGCTCATCCTCGAGGTCCCAGCGCAGGTTTTCCATCAGCCAGTTCATCTCGGCGGCAAAGGCAGCGTCCCCCTGGATCTGCACGTCGGGCTTGGCGCCGGTGAGCGCGCCAAAGGCCAGCGCGGCAGGGTTGGCGGCGTCGATCTCGATGCGCAGCGCGTCAGCCGGCGCGGCGTCGAGCCGCTCCCACAGGCCGGCGGGCGTGACCTGCAGGGCCAGGTCGGGGGCGGCCGGCAGCAGCCCGGGCCAGCCGCGCAGATGCACCAGCACCGACTTGCCGGCCTGCGGCTGCAGCCGCGCCATCGCGTGGCTTTCCCGCGAAATGACATGGTTGAGCAACAAGGTGATGCGATCCTGCACCGCCGGTGCCCAGAGTCTTGACCAATCGTTCAGCATGCGCGGATTGTAGACAGGGCCTCACCCCGCCTCGACTTAGGGGGGGACCCCGCCCGGGAGCGCCGGCTAATTGAGAGAGAATCCGCGCTCATGTCCAGACAAGGGGGCTGGACTGACGGCACCCATTGCGTGCCGCGCAGCACCACCATCGACGACAGAAGCAAACAAAAGGCACCGGGGGCCACGCCGAGATGTTCGAGGACCGCAGCTACAAGAGAACCTTCTACAGCGCACCGCAATCGGTCCAGTCATTGATCGCCGCCTTCCTGGAGCCCAGCCTGATCGTGCTGTGCTTCTTCCTGGTGAACGACTATTTCGACGAGCCGGTACTGCGTTCCACCTACACGCTGTGCCTGCTGGTGTTCGCCCTCACCTTCCCGGGCCGCAACCGCTTCGCCGAGCACCCGGTCAGCGCCACGCTGGACGTGCTGGGCTCCTGGATCACCCTGCTGCTGATCCTCGGCATGTTCGGCTACGCCACCAACAGCCTGCACTACTTCGAAGACAAGGTGCTGATGTGGTGGGGCATCATCACGCCGTTGGCGCAGCTGCTGGCCATCCTGATCGGCCGCCGCCTGCTGCTCTGGCAGGCCTCGCACCCGAGCTCGCGGCGCAGCGCGGTGATCGTGGGTGCCGGGCCGTTGGGCGCCAAGGTGGCCAAGGCCCTGGCCGCCGGGCCGCATGGCGGCGTCGAGCTGCTGGGCTTCTTCGATGACCGCCAGGACGAGCGCCTGCACCCCGACGCCAGCCCGCAGCTGGTGGGCATGCTCAGCGAGCTGAGCGACTATGTGCGCAAAAACAATGTGCGCGAGGTCTACATCACCCTGCCGCTGGGCTCGCAGCCGCGCATCGTGCAGCTGCTGGAGCAGGTCCAGGGCACCACCGCCTCGCTGTTCTTCGTGCCCGACGTGTTCGGTATCAGCATCATCCAGGGCCGCCTGCAGGACATGAACGGCGTGCCCGTGGTGGGCATTTGCGAAACCCCCTTCACCGGCATCAACGAACTCGTCAAGCGCGCCAGCGACGTGGTGCTGGCCGGCCTGATCCTGGTGCTGATCTCGCCCATCCTGCTGGCGATCGCGATCGGCGTGAAGCTCAGCTCGCCCGGGCCGGTGATCTTCAAGCAACGCCGCAACGGCCTGGATGGCGAGGAGATCATCGTCTACAAGTTCCGCTCCATGCGCAGCCAGGACAACGGCCCGGTGGTCAGGCAGGCCACCAAGGACGACCCGCGCATCACCCGCTTCGGCGCCTTCATCCGCCGCACCTCGCTGGATGAGCTGCCGCAGTTCATCAATGTGCTGCAGGGGCGCATGAGCATCGTCGGGCCGCGCCCGCATGCGGTGGCGCACAACGAGGAATACCGCAAGCTCATCAAGGCCTATATGGTGCGCCACAAGGTCAAGCCCGGCATCACTGGCTGGGCCCAGGTGAACGGCCTGCGCGGCGAGACCGACACCATCGACAAGATGAAGGCGCGCGTCGAATACGATCTGGAATACCTGCGCAACTGGTCGCTGGGCCTGGACCTGCAAATCATCGTGCGCACCGCCAAGCTCATGCTGTTCGACCGAAATGCATACTGACGACCCCGCCATGACCACCAAGATCGCGCTGCGGCAAAACCTGACCCCGTGCCTTGCACTGCTGCTGACGATGGCCGGCGCGGCGCAGGCCGAGACCAGCCCCTATTACCTCGGCGGCTCGCTGGGGCTTTACCACGTCTCCAATATCTACCGGCAGAGCAATGCCGCCAACAGCGACGAGGTCGGCAATGCCAGCCTGCTGGCCGGGCTGGACCAGCGCCTGGGCCGCCAGCGCCTGTTCGGTGATGTGTCGGTGCAGGCCAACCGCTACCGTCGCAACAACGAGCTCAACAACATTGCCTACGCCGCCAAGCTGGGCCTGGACTGGGCCAGCGTCGAGCGGCTCTCGGGCACCCTCAGCGCCAGCAAGAAACGCTCGCTGGCCGACTACAACATCGGCAGCGGCATCACGCCCATCTTCAAGAAAAACACCGAGGACAACAGCCAGCTGCAGGGCATCGCACGCCTGGGCCTGGTGACCAAGCTGACGCTGGAGGCGGTGCTGACGCACCGCCAGCGCGAGTTCAGTGCAATCGAGTACACGCGCCTGAACTACCGCGAGGATGCCGCGTCGCTGGGCCTGGTATGGCGGCCCAGCAGCCCGGTACGGCTGGGCCTGGCAGCACGCCACACCAAGGGCAAGAACCCGCGCTACCTGGTGCAGGGCAACGTCGTCACGCCGGACGAGTTCACGCGCAATGACATCGACCTCACCGCCGGCTGGGAGGCCAGCGGCGCCAGCAAGCTCGATGCCCGGCTGAGCGCCAGCCGCTCCAGCCACAGCCTCTCGAATCTGCGCGATTTCAGCGGCGTCACCGGCATGGTGGTGTGGCAATGGCAGCCCACGGCCAAGTGGTCGTTCAGCACCCGGCTCTCGCGCGACTCGGGCCTGGACACCTATTACCTCGGCTTTGCCAACTTCAACACCGACTACAACCGCATCACCAAGGTGCTGCAGCTCAACAGCAGCTACGAACTCAGCAGCAAGCTGCTGCTGGATGCGGGTTTGAGCGTGAGCGACACCGACCGCTCCGACAGCTTCTTCCAGAGCAGCAACAACGACCGCGACCGCGCCTACAACCTGGGCGCACGCTGGATCTACTCGCGCGGCCTGGAGCTGGGCTGCCAGATCAGTCACTCGGGTCGCAGCAGCACCACCGCGTTCTACGCCTACAGCGCCAACACCTACGGCTGCTACGGCCAGGCCGTGATCAGGTAAGCCCCCCATGTCCGCCACCGTTCTGCTCACCGGCGCCACCGGTTACATCGCCTCGCACACCTGGCTGGCCTTGCTGGCCGCCGGCTATCGCGTGGTCGGCCTCGACAATTTCAGCAACAGCTCGCCCAAGGTGTTGGAGCGCCTGGCGCGCCTGAGCGGCCAGGCGCCGCTGTTCGAACGTGCCGACGTCAACGACGCCACCGCGCTCGAGGCGGTGTTCGCCCGCCACCGGCCCGACGCGGTGGTGCATTTCGCCGCCTTCAAGGCGGTGGGCGAGTCCGCCGAGCAGCCGCTGGCCTATTACCGCAACAACGTCGGCGGCCTGCTCGGCACCCTCGAGGCGATGCGCCGTCATGGCTGCAGCCGCATCGTGTTCAGCTCCAGCGCCACCGTCTACGGCATGCCCGAGAGCCTGCCGCTGCGCGAGGATGCGCCGCTCTCGGCCATCAACCCCTACGGCGCCACCAAGCTGATGGGCGAGACCATCCTGCGCGACCTGGGCGCCGCCGATCCGCAGTGGCAGACCGCCGCCCTGCGCTACTTCAACCCGGTGGGCGCGCACGAGAGCGGCCTGATCGGCGAAGACCCGCGCGGCATCCCCAACAATCTGATGCCTTATGTGGCCCAGGTGGCGGTGGGCCGGCGCGAACGCGTGCAGGTGTTCGGCGGCGATTACGCCACCCCCGACGGCACCGGCGTGCGCGACTACATCCATGTGGTCGACCTGGCCGAGGGCCATGTAGCGGCGCTGCGCTTCCTGCTGGGCGGGCGTGAATCCATCACCGTCAACCTGGGCACCGGGCGCGGCTACAGCGTGCTGGAACTGGTGCGCGCCTACGAGCAGGCCAGCGGCAGACCCATCCCCTATGCCATCGTGGCGCGCCGCCCCGGTGACGCGGCGGCCAACTATGCCGACCCCAGCCTGGCGCAAGAGCGCCTGGGCTGGGTGGCCCGGCACGATCTGCAACGCATGTGCGAGGACAGCTGGCGCTGGCAGCGCATGAACCCGCAGGGATTTGAAGCATGAGCATCATCCAGGTACAGCCCGTCATCATGGCCGGCGGCAGCGGCACGCGGCTGTGGCCGCTGTCG
This sequence comes from Paucibacter sediminis, assembly GCF_030254645.1. Classification (NCBI taxonomy): domain Bacteria; kingdom Pseudomonadati; phylum Pseudomonadota; class Betaproteobacteria; order Burkholderiales; family Sphaerotilaceae; genus Roseateles; species Paucibacter sediminis. Next base: position 3,039,429 of record NZ_CP116346.1, on the reverse strand, counting down.
CGCGCCGGCTATCCCAAGCAATTCCTGGTGCTGGCGGGCAATAGCAGCCTGTTCCAGCAGGCCGCCGAGCGCCTCGCGGGCCTGGCTGCGGCGGACATCGCCGTCGCGCCGACCCTGGTGGTGGGCAACGAGGAGCACCGCTTCATGGTGCTGGACCAGCTGCGCGAGACCTCGGCCACGCCGGGCGCCGTGCTGCTGGAGCCGGCCGGTCGCAACACCGCGCCGGCGCTGACCCTGGCGGCCCTGCAGGCGCTGGAGGAAGGTGCGGACGGCGGCGCGGATCCGGTGCTGGTGGTGACGCCCGCCGACCAGACCGTCACCAACGACCCGGCCTTCACCGCCGCGCTGCAGGCCGCCGTGCGCGCCGCGGCCGACGGCGCTATCGTGATCCTGGGCATCACCCCCGACCGCCCCGAGACCGGCTACGGCTATATCCGCAGCAGCAGTGACGCGTGCGGACTCAACGTCGAGGCCTTTGTCGAGAAGCCCGACGCCGCCACCGCGGCGGGCTATCTGGCCGCAGGCGGCTATTACTGGAACAGCGGCATGTTCGTGCTGCGCGCCAGCGCCTGGATGAAGGCGCTGCAGCGTTTCCGCCCCGACATCGCCGCGGCCACCCGAGCCGCGTACGCGGCACGCCAGGTCGATGGCCTGTTCGTGCGCCCCGACAAGGCGCTGTTCACGCAGGTGCCGGCCGAGTCGGTCGACTATGCGGTGATGGAGCGCTGCCCCGGCAGCGATTTCGTGCTGCGCATGGTGGAGCTGGACGCCGGCTGGAACGACCTGGGCGCCTGGGAGGCTGTGTGGCAGGTGGCCGAGAAGGACGCCCAGGGCAATGCCAGCCGCGGCGACACCATCATCTCCGACAGCCACAACACCCTGGTGCATGCCACCAGCCGGCTGGTGGCCGCGGTGGGGCTGGACGACATCGTCATCGTCGAGACCCCCGATGCGGTGCTGGTGGCCGAGCGCAGCAAGAGCCAGGACGTGAAGAACATCGTGGCCCAGCTCGGCCGCGAGAAGCGCGGCGAGCAGACCCTGCACCGCAAGGTGCACCGACCCTGGGGCTGGTACGACAGCATCGACATGGGCGCGCGCTTCCAGGTCAAGCGCATCATGGTCAAGCCCGGTGCCTCGCTGAGCCTGCAGAAGCACCACCATCGCGCCGAGCATTGGATCGTGGTATCCGGCACGGCCGAGATCACCAACGGCGAGCAGGTCCTCTTGCTCAGCGAGAATCAAAGCACCTACATTCCCCTGGGCCAGGTGCACCGCCTGGCCAATCCGGGAAAAGTACCGCTGGAAATCATCGAGGTCCAGTCGGGCTCCTATCTGGGCGAGGACGATATCGTCCGATATGAAGACAGCTACGGTCGCGGCTGAGCCGGGCCAACCTTGAACTGCTTTTTTGGAGATTGATCGTGAGCGTGATTGCCGTCGTTGGTTTGGGATATGTGGGCTTGCCTCTGGTGATCGAGTTCGGCAAGCAGAGCCGCACGATCGGCTTCGACATCGCCGTCGACAAGGTGGCCAAGTGCCAGGCCGGCACCGACCCCTCGCGCGAACTCACGGACGAGGAGGTCAAGGCGGCTACCTTCGCCGAATACTCCAGCGATCCCAAATGCCTGGCCGAGGCTGACGTCATCATCGTTGCCGTGCCCACGCCGGTGGACGAGGCCCATATCCCCGACTTCAAGCCCCTCATCGGTTCCAGCACCAGCGTGGGTCGGCATATGAAGAAGGGCGCCATCGTGGTGTACGAGAGCACCGTCTACCCCGGCGCCACCGAAGAGGTGTGCATCCCGGTACTGGAGCGCGAGTCGGGCCTGAAGTGGAAGAAAGACTTCTTCGTCGGCTACAGCCCCGAGCGTATCAACCCGGGCGACAAGGAACACACGCTCACCAAGATCCTCAAGATCGTCTCGGGTGACACGCCCGAAACCCTGGATGCGGTGGCCAAGGTCTACGAGCGCATCATCATCCCGGGCGTGCACCGCGCCTCCAGCATCAAGACGGCCGAGGCCGCCAAGGTGATCGAGAACACCCAGCGCGACCTGAACATCGCGCTGATGAACGAACTCTCCATCATCTTCGACAAGATCGGCCTGGACACCTCCGAGGTGCTGGAGGCCGCTGGCACCAAGTGGAACTTCCTCAAGTTCAAGCCGGGCCTGGTGGGCGGCCATTGCATCGGCGTGGACCCCTATTACCTGACCCACAAGGCCGACATGCTGGGCTACCACCCGCAGGTGATCCTGGCCGGCCGCCGCATCAACGACGGCATGGGCAAGTTCATCGCCGAGCAGACCATCAAGCACATGATCGCCGCCGGCAGCTATATCAAGGGGGCCAAGGTCAATGTGCTGGGCCTGACCTTCAAGGAAGACTGCGCCGACCTGCGCAACTCCAAGGTGATCGACATCATCCATGAGCTGCAGAGCTATGGCGTGGAGGTCACCGTCACCGACCCGGCCGCCGACCCCGACGAGGCCCAGCACGAGTACGGCGTGCGCACCGTCAGCTGGGACGAGCTGCCACGCGCAGACGCCATCGTCGCCGCCGTGGCGCACAAAGAATACAAGGCCCTGTCGATCGACGACATCGGCCGCAAGCTCATCAAGGGCGGTGCCTTCATCGACGTCAAGGCCGCCTTCGACGCCAAGGCGATCCAGGCCGCCGGGCTCAAGCTCTGGCGCCTGTAATCCGATCAAGGCCAATCCAGCATGACCATTCTCGTCACCGGCGGGGCCGGTTTCATCGGCAGCAACTTCGTGCTGGACTGGCTGGCCCAGAGTGACGAGAAGGTCGTCACCCTGGACGCCCTCACCTACGCCGGCAATCTGGAGAACCTGGCCAGCCTGCAAGGCGACGCACGCCATCTGTTCGTGCAGGGCGATATCTGCGATCGTGCCCTGGTGGACCGCCTGCTGGCCGAGCAGCGGCCGCGCGCGCTGATCCATTTCGCCGCCGAAAGCCATGTGGACCGCTCGATCAGCGGCCCCGGCGCCTTCATGCGCACCAATATCGAGGGTACCTACACCCTGCTGGAAGCGGCGCGCGGCTACTGGGGCACGCTCGATGCTGATGCCAAGGCGGCCTTCCGCTTCCACCATGTCTCGACCGACGAGGTCTACGGCTCGCTGCAAGCCGAGGACCCGCCCTTTGCCGAGACGAATGCCTACGAGCCCAACAGCCCCTACTCGGCCAGCAAGGCCGCCAGCGACCATCTGGTGCGCGCCTGGCACCACACCTACGGGCTGCCGGTGGTCACCACCAACTGCTCCAACAACTACGGCCCGTTCCACTTCCCCGAGAAGCTGATCCCGCTGATGATCGTCAATGCGCTGGCCGGCAAGCCGCTGCCGGTGTATGGCGACGGCCAGCAGATCCGCGACTGGCTCTACGTCAGCGACCACGCCAGCGCCATCCGCGCGGTGCTGGCCGGCGGCCGACTGGGCGAGACCTACAACATCGGTGGCTGGAACGAGATGGCGAATATCGACATCGTCAACACCGTGTGCGCCCTGCTCGACGAGTTCCGGCCCGACCCCGCCGGCCCCTATGCCCGCCTCATCAGCTATGTGAAAGATCGCCCCGGCCACGACCGCCGCTACGCCATCGACGCGCGCAAGATCGAGCGCGAGCTGGGCTGGCGGCCGGCCGAGACCTTTGCGTCGGGCATACGCAAGACGGTGCAGTGGTACCTCGCCAACCCGGAATGGGTGGCGCGGGTGCAGAGCGGCGCCTATCGCGACTGGGTCTCCAAGCAATACGGGAACTGAGATGAAGATCCTCTTGCTCGGCAAGAACGGGCAAGTCGGCTGGGAACTGCAGCGTGCCCTTGCCCCCCTGGGTGAGCTGGTCGCGCTCGACCGCCATGACGGCGGCGACCTCGCCGACGGCGCGGCCCTGGCCGCCACGGTGCGCGCCCATGCGCCGCAGGTGATCGTGAATGCCGCCGCCTATACCGCCGTCGACAAGGCCGAGAGCGAGCCCGCCCTGGCCGAGCAGATCAACGCCACGGCCCCCGCCCTGCTGGCCGGCCTCGCGCACGCCAGCGGCGCGCTGCTGCTGCACTACAGCAGCGACTATGTGTTCGACGGCAGCGGCGAGGCGCCGCGCAGTGAGGACGCGCCCACCGCGCCGCTGAGCGCCTACGGCCGCAGCAAGCTGGCCGGTGAGCAGGCGATTCGCGCCAGCGGCTGCGCACACCTGATCCTGCGCACCAGCTGGGTCTACGCGGCGCGCGGCGGCAATTTCGCCAAGACCATGTTGCGGCTGGCCGCCGAACGCGAACAGCTGAAGGTGATCGCCGACCAGATCGGTGCGCCCACCGGCGCCGATCTGCTCGCCGACCTGAGCGCCCACATGATCCGCGCCACGCTCGCCGAGCCCGCGCTGGGCGGCGTCTATCACGCGGTGGCCGCGGGCGAGACCAGCTGGCACACCTATGCACGCCATGTGATCGAGTTCGCGCGCGCGCGGGGTCAGGCCTTGCGGGTGGCGCCCGATCAGGTGCTCGCCATCCCCACCAGTGACTACCCCACGCCGGCGCGGCGGCCCTTGAACTCACGCCTGTCCACGCGCAAGCTGACGGGTGCTTTCGGCCTTTTTCTGCCACCTTGGCAGCAGGGCGTCGAGCGTATGCTCACGGAAATTCTCTGAAGGCATCGGCCATGACATTGCAACGCAAAGGCATCATCCTCGCCGGCGGCTCCGGCACCCGGCTGCACCCAGCCACGCTGGCCATGAGCAAGCAACTGCTGCCGGTGTATGACAAGCCCATGGTCTATTACCCGCTCAGCACGCTGATGCTGGCCGGCATCCGCGAGGTCCTGCTGATCTCCACGCCCCAGGACACGCCGCGCTTCAGCCAGTTGCTGGGCGACGGCAGCCAATGGGGCATGTCCATCCAGTACGCGGTACAACCAAGCCCGGATGGCTTGGCACAGGCCTTTCTGATCGGACGCGACTTCGTCGGCGCACACCCCTCCAGCCTGGTGCTTGGCGACAACATCTTCTACGGCAACGACCTGCCGCAGATCCTGCAACGAGCCGATGCCCGCGAGCATGGCGCATCGGTGTTTGCCTATCACGTCACCGATCCCGAGCGCTATGGCGTGGTGAGTTTCGACAACGCCTACCGCGCCCAGTCCATCGAAGAAAAGCCCAAGAACCCCAAGAGCAACTATGCGGTGACAGGCCTGTACTTCTATGACACCCAGGTCTGCGATCTGGCCAAGGACCTCAAGCCCAGCGCGCGTGGTGAACTGGAGATCACCGACCTCAATGCCCTGTACCTCGCGATGGGACAGCTGCAGGTATCCATCATGGGTCGCGGCTATGCCTGGCTGGACACCGGCACCCACGACAGTCTTCTCGAGGCCGGGCAGTTCATCGCCACGCTCGAGCGCCGCCAGGGCCTGAAAGTGGCCTGCCCCGAAGAGATTGCCTATCGGCAAGGTTGGATCAATACCGAGCAGTTGCTGCGCCTGGCCGCCCCACTTTCCAAGACCCAATACGGTCGCTATCTGCAGGCCCTGGTCGGAGAGCCCTCATGAAACTGGTACCCACGCGCCTGCCGGGCTTGTTTGAAGTCGCACCCAAGGTCTACGGCGACACGCGCGGCTTCTTCTATGAGAGCTGGAACCAGCGCGCGTTCGAGCAGGCCATCGGCACACCAGTCAATTTTGTACAGGACAACCATTCGCGCTCGCGTCGCGGCGTGCTGCGCGGCCTGCATTTCCAGCGCAAGCCCCATGCGCAGGGCAAGCTGGTGCGCTGCATACGCGGCAATGTGTTCGATGTCGCGGTGGATCTGCGCACCGGCAGCCCGACCTATGGCCAGTGGGAAGGCCGTGAGCTGAGCGAACAGAATCAACGCCAGTTCTGGATCCCGCCCGGCTTCGCCCATGGCTTCGTGGTGCTGAGCGAATCGGCCGACTTCCTCTACAAGACCACCGATTACTACGCCCCCGAGTGCGAAGGCGTGGTGCGCTGGGACGACCCGCAACTGGGCATCGCCTGGCCGAATATCGGCGAGCCCTTCACGCTGGCCGAAAAGGACGCGGCCGCCCCCCTGCTGGCCGAAGTCGGCAGCCTAGACTGACGCGCCGGGCGCGCGCGTGCCGCGCCCGATGCCCCAATGCTCGATGCCGAGTGCTTGCATCAGCGGCGGCTCGTAGAGGTTGCGGCCGTCGAACACCACCGGCTGCTTGAGCGCGCTCTTGATGAACTCGAAGTCCGGGGTGCGGAACTCCTTCCATTCCGTCACGATCACCAGCGCATCCGCGCCCTCCAGCGCGGCGTTGGCGGAGGCGGCGTAGCCCAGGCCTTCCAGGCCAGCCAGCGCCTTCTGCGCCTCGGCCATGGCCACCGGGTCGTAGGCGCAGATGGTGGCGCCGCGGCGCAGCAGTTCGGCAATCACCACACGGCTGGGTGCCTCGCGCAGATCATCGGTATTGGGCTTGAAGGCCAAACCCCAGAGCGCGAAATGGCGGCCGCGCAGGTCATCGCCAAAGCGCTGCACCACCTTGTCCACCAGCACCAGTTTCTGGCGCTCGTTGGCCTCGTCCACCGCGCGCAGCACGCGCATGCCGCTGCCGGCCGCTTCGGCCGTGCGTATCAAGGCCTTCACGTCCTTGGGGAAGCAGGAGCCGCCATAGCCGGCGCCCGAGTAGAGAAAGTCATGCCCGATGCGCGGATCGCTGCCGATGCCGCGGCGCACCCATTCGATGTCGGCGCCCACCTGCTCGGCCAGCAGCGCCATCTCGTTCATGAAGCTGATGCGCGTGGCCAGCATCGCGTTGGCCGCGTACTTGGTGAGTTCGGCGCTGCGCAGATCCATCACCACCAGGCGGTCGCGGTTGCGGTTGAAGGGCGAGTACAGGGCGCGCATCAACAGCGTGGCGCGCTCGTCGTCCGAGCCCACGATGATGCGGTCGGGCTTCATGAAGTCCTCCACCGCCGCGCCCTCTTTCAGGAACTCGGGGTTGGAGACCACCGAAAACTCCAGCGCCACGCCACGGCGCGCCAGTTCGCCCTCGATGGCGTTGCGCACCGCGTCGGCGGTACCCACCGGCACGGTGCTCTTGTCCACCACCAGCTTGTAGTCGGTCATGCGCGCGCCAATGCTGCGCGCCGCCGCCTGCACATATTGCATGTCGGCCGAGCCATCCTCGCCGGGCGGCGTGCCCACCGCGATGAAGAGGATGGTGCCATGGTCCACCGCCGCGTCCACATTGGTGGTGAACTGCAGGCGGCCGCTCGCCACATTGCGGCGCACCACCTCGGCCAGGCCGGGCTCATGGATGGGGATCTCGCCCTCGTTGAGGATGCGGATCTTGTCGGAGTTGGTGTCCAGGCACACCACATGGTTGCCCATCTCGGCCAGGCAGGCGCCCGTCACCAAGCCCACATAGCCCGTGCCTATCGTTGTGACCTTCATCGCCGGTGATCCCTCACGCTGCCACCTGGCAGCTTCAGCAATCTAACAGCCCGGCGTGACAAGAAACCCGGGAAAAGCCAGGCTCAGGTTTTGTAGTACTCGCGATACCAGGCCACGAAGCGGCCCACGCCCTCGGGCACGGGCATGGCGGGGCGGAAGCCCGTCCAGGCGGCCAGCTCTTCCACGTCGGCATGGGTGGCCGGCACATCGCCGTCCTGCAGCGGCATGAAGTTCTTCACCGCCTCGCGGCCGCAGGCCTGCTCGATCGCCTCGATGAAGCCCATCAGCTCGATCGGGTCGTGGTTGCCGATGTTGAAGACGCGGTAGGGCGCATTGGAGCGCGCCGGGTCGCTCTTGTCGGAGTCGTAGTCGGCGTCCGGCGTGGCCACGCGGTCCAGCACGCGCACCACACCCTCGGCGATGTCGTCGATATAGGTGAAGTCGCGCACCATCTTGCCGTGGTTGAACACATTGATGGGGCGGCCCTCCAGGATCGCCTTGGTGAACAGGAACAGCGCCATGTCCGGCCGGCCCCAGGGGCCATAGACGGTGAAGAAGCGCAGCCCGGTGGTGGGCAGGCGGTAGAGATGGCTGTAGGTATGCGCCATCAGCTCATTGGCCTTCTTGGTGGCCGCGTACAGGCTCACCGGATGGTCGACGCTGTGGTGCTCGCTGAAGGGCATCAGCGTGTTGCCGCCGTAGACGCTGGAGCTCGACGCGTAGGCCAGGTGCTGCACCCCATGGTGGCGGCAGCCTTCCAGGATGTTGGTGAAGCCGACGATATTGCTCTCGATATAGGCGTGCGGATTCTCGATCGAGTAGCGCACCCCGGCCTGGGCCGCCAGGTGCACCACGCGGTCGAACTTCTCGGCCGCGAACAGCGCTTCCATGCCGGCGCGGTCGGCCACGTCGAGCTTGACGAAGCGGAAGCCAGGTTTGGGCGTCAGGCGCGCCAGCCGGTCCCGCTTCAGCTGGGGGTCGTAATAGTCGTTCAGATTGTCCAGGCCCACCACCTCATCGCCACGCGCGAGCAGGATCTGGCTGACATGCATGCCGATGAAGCCGGCAGCGCCGGTAACGAGTACTTTCACGCAATCCCCTCAGAATCTGATGCGGCCGTTCGTACATCGCAGGCCGGCGCGTATTCTCGCTCAGGCTACCGGCGTGCCGCCCGGCATCCACCCCATTCAGGGGACAGGCGTGACCAAGCCCACATCTGCTCACATCGACGCCTGTTCCGGCGACGCCCGGCGCCGGCCCGCCACCTAGAATCGCGCGCTGACTTCGCACGCAAGCACAGAGATCGCCTCCATGTCCAAACCCTGCATCCACCTGATCGCCGGCGCACGCCCCAACTTCATGAAGATTGCGCCCATCGTGCGCGCGCTGCAGGCCGACGGACGGCTGGCCTGGAAGATCGTGCACACCGGCCAGCATTACGACCGCGACATGAACGAGGTGTTCTTCGAGGAGCTGGGCATCCCCGCGCCCGACGTGCGCCTGGGTTGCGGCGGCGGCAGCCACGCCGAGCAGACCGGCAAGATCATGCTGGCCTACGAGCAGCTGGTGGCGGCCGAGAAGCCGCAGGCCTGCCTGGTGGTGGGCGATGTGAACTCGACGCTGGCCTGCTCCATCGTGGCCAAGAAGGCCGGCATCCCGGTGGCCCATGTGGAGGCTGGCCTGCGCAGCGGCGACATGTCCATGCCCGAGGAGATCAACCGCCTGGTCACCGATTCCATCAGCGACTGGTTCTTCGTCACCGAGCCCAGCGGCTACCGCCATCTGCAGCAAGAGGGCAAGGACATGAGCGCCGTCTGGGACGTGGGCCATGTGATGGTCGACAACGTGCTCTACCAGGCCGAGAAGCTCAAGAGCCAGGACACCTCGGGCCTGGAGAGCGACGCCTACAAGCGCAGCCACCCCCGCTACGGCGTGGTGACCCTGCACCGCCCCAGCAATGTGGACAGCGCCGCGGCGCTGGAGAACGTGGCCACGGTGCTGCGCCGCGTCGGCCAGGAACTGCCGCTGGTGTTCCCGGTGCATCCGCGCACGCGCGCCAATATCGAGAAGTTCGGCATCGACCTGGGCCCGGGCGTCACCCTGATGGGCCCGCAGGCCTATATGAGCTTTCTGCACCTCTGGAAGGACGCCGTGGTCGTACTCACCGACAGCGGCGGCCTGCAGGAGGAAACCACCGCCCTGGGCGTGCCCTGCGTCACCATCCGCGAGAACACCGAGCGCCCCGTCACCGTCGATGAAGGCAGCAACGTGCTGGCCGGCACCGACCCTGCCAACGTCATCAAGTACGCACTCGAGGCGATTGCCGGCAACGGCAAGAAGGGCCGCCGACCGCTGCTGTGGGATGGCAAGGCGGCAGAGCGCACGGTGCAGATCCTGGCCGAGAAGCTCAAGGCCTGAGGGTTCAAGACCTTGAATTCCCACGTTAGCGAGCCGCTGAGCCAGGGCCGAGCCGAGCTCGTCGAAACCTCGCTCTTTGGCATACGGCTCTTCGGCGGCAGTTTTACGGCTGCCGTCAACGCCATCATGCGGGATGCAGCGGCCCGGTCCGGCGGCATCGTCTGCGTCGCCAACGTCGACATGGTGACACGCGCGCTGAGCATGCCCGGGCTTGCCGGCGCCATGGCCAAGGCGCGCTGGGTCGTCACCGACGGCATGCCCCTGGTCTGGGCCTTGAAACACCTGAACGGCATGGCCTTCGCCGAGCGCGTGAACGGCCCTCGCCTGACCCTGGAACTCTGCAGGCGCGCGGCGGCCGAGGGCGTTTCGGTGTTTCTGTATGGCGGCACGCCCCAGGAGCTGGAGCTGATGCGGGCCAATCTGCTGGCGCAGTTTCCCGAGCTGAAGATCGCCGGCGCGGTGTCACCGCCGATGCTGCCCGCTGAGCCGCCGTTCGATGCCGAAATCACCGAACAGATCAACCAAAGTGGTGCGGGCCTGGTCTTCGTGGGGCTGGGATGCCCTAAGCAGGAGTCCTGGATGCTTGCGCAGCAGCCGCATCTCAAGCCCATCGCGCTGGGCGTGGGTTTCGCCTTTGCGCTGATCGCGGGCACCAAGAGCCACGCACCACAATGGATGCAGCGCAACGGGCTTGAATGGCTGTTCCGCCTCAGCCAGGAGCCGGGTCGGCTGTGGAAGCGCTACCTGGTGGGCAACAGCATCTTCATTGCACAGGTCCTGAAGCATCTCGTAACGCGCCGGCGCTAGGCGGCCAGATTCGAGGAATCTGCACGCCGCCATGTGGCCAAGCGCGCGCATGCCCCCAAACATTTAGCCGCCGGCTTGGCCAAGGAGGCCGAAAATAGCGGCATCACTTGCTTCGACTCAGCCAGAGCCGCCACTGCCATGCCGTCCGATCGCTATCGCGCCTCCAGCCTGATCTTGTTCCTCAGCGCCTGCAGCCTGCTGCAGGCTTGTGGCGGTGGCACCGAGCAGGCCAAACCGGAGCAGGGGCTCGCCAGCAACACACCCAGCACGGTAGCCCTAGACGCCGCCGCGAGTGGCGCCGGAGCGGCGGCGCCTAGTGCCGCCAGTGCGCCGGAGGCCGCGGCATCAGCGGCGGCATCGGCCAGCGTGAGCGCCACGCCCGCTGCGGCGGCGACAACACCCCTCACCGCGACCAGCCCGCGTCCGACGGCAAAGACCCAGGCCGCCGCAACGGGAAGCACATCCATCAGCACGAAGTCCACGGCAACGGCCGTGGTCGGGTCGGCCACGAACAGCGGCATCCTCGCTTCGGCAGACGTCGCTGCGGCGGGCAGCACGATCTGGACCCAGACCGAATTGACCGCCACCGCGCCGGTCTCCAGCGGCGACGGCCTCACGACCACGGCGTCCTCGTCGAAGTCCCTGGCATTGCCGGCCGCCGGCGTGTTCTACGGCATCCGCGAGGCGAAGGAAGACTGGACGACGCTGGCGGCCAAGCTCAAGACCTCTGCCGATATCGCCACCTGGCTCAAGGCACAGAAGACCGATGTGGACAACTGGTCCGCAAGAAGCCGTGAACGTGCCGACATGGTGGGTGGCTGGGTGCAGAACTACCTGGACCCCAAGACGGGCGCCCTCGTGACCTGGACGCCCGACAGCCCTGAACCCACCAAGATCGCGGGCACGGGCGAACAGAAGTTCTACGAAGCCTGGGTCGCCTATGTGCGCGGCTACAACATCGCGCGCACCCAGATGGCAGCACGCATCTATCGCCTCACCGGCGAAACCAAATACGGCGAATGGGCCGCCAAGCAGCTGGACTTCTACGCCAAGAATTACAAGACCTGGCCGGTGCGCACCTTCAACGGCCGTGGCCAGATGTACCGACATGGCCTCGACGAGGCCTACGACAGCTTTACCCTGGTCGATGCGGCCCGCCTGCTGGAGGGCTATGGCGGCACCGCACGCAACGCGGCCTGGCGCGACGGCCTCTTCCTGCCCATGGCGGAAAACCTCAAGACCGTCACATCGCCGATGACCAACATCAGCCTGTGGCATTACGCCGCGATGGCCGGCATCGGCGTCCGTTACAAGAACAGCAGCCTGCTCGACTATGCGCAGAACAGCAGCCAAGGCATGCTGGCCGTGCTGAAGAACGGTGTGACCGCCGACAACCTCTGGATCGAGGGCACCTTCGCCTACAACGACTATGTGGTGGACGCGCTCTCCAAGCTGCTGGTGGGCGCCTCCCTGGAGGGGCAGAGTTCGCGCTTCAGCGCCGAACGCGATTACACGCTACGGCTGCTGCTGGCGGCATTCGATTACCGCTTCGCCGACAACATGCTGCCCAACCCCAGCGACAGTGCGGCCCGGCTGCCGGTGGCCACGCCGGCCGTCCACTGGAAGCTGTTCCGCGTCCTGCCCACCTACTACGGCGTCGATCTGGCCAGCCGCTGGCGCACCTGGGAATCCCTGCTGGACCCACCCGCCTCGAGCAGCCTGACCGCACCGCAGTTGCCCGCCGTCTACACCCGCAACTTCCCGGCCATACGCATGGCCGTACTCAAGTCAGGCACCTGGCAGGCGTTTGTCCATTACGGTCAGGCCGCGGCCAATCACGCGCAGGAAGAAGCGTTGACCTACGAGTTGTATGAAGGCAATACGCAGATCAGCACGGACTCCGGCACGGTGAGCTATACCTCGCCCTTCCACACCGACTACTTCAGCCGCGGCCCGGCCAACAATGTGGTGCTGATAGACGGGCTTGGTCAGGTGAGCTGGAACAAGGGCGAGGTGAGCAGCTTTTCGGCCACCGAGAACCGCCTCGTGGCCAAGCAGGCCAACTACCGGCCCGGCGCCAGCGTGAGCCGCGGCTACCGCGTCACCAGCAGCGGCTTTGCCGAGCAGACCAGCATTGCACTCAGCAGCCTGCAGGCCGGCCTGCTACCCAGCGCCAAGCGGCTGGGTCTGGCCTTCCACAGTGCCTGCCAGATTGCGCCGCTGAGCGGGCTCAACCCCAGCGCCACCACGCCCCTGCCCAGCGCCATCGGTCTGAGCTACTGGACCGATCTGGCCATGTGGACGGCCGGCGGCAGCTGGCAGGCCCAGCTCACATGCGGCAGCAAGACCTACACGCTGAGCGTCAGCGGCCCCGGCAGCCAACGGGTCTACATCGGCAAGGCGCCCACCACGCCGCTGCCGACCAAGCGCAATGTGCTGTATTTCGAAACCGTGGGCACCAGCGCCAACTTCAGCAGCGAGATTCGTCCGAGCAACTAGGCTGGCCCTCGCCGCCGGCTGCGCGAAATCATTGACGCGCCGGTTTCGCCTGTGTCAGCAAGCCCTGCATCACGCGGTCTATGAAGCGCTCGAACGACAGATCGCCGCGAATGCGCTGCTCGCCGGCGTCGCCCATGCTTCTGGCCAGGCCTGGGTCGTCGAGCAGTTGCCCAAGCCGGTGCGCCAGCTCTTCCACCGAGTCGCCTTGCAGGCGGAAGCCCGTGACCCCGTCCTGTACCAGATCGTCGGCGCTGCCATCGGCGTAGCCTGAGACGACGGCAAGCCGATGGGCCATGGCCTCGTTGATGGCCAGGCCACCGGTGCCGGGCAGCACGAAGACATCGGCCGCGTCGAAATAGCTGCCAACACCGTCGACCACCCGCCCCGCGGCCAGCCAGTCGCTGCGTTGCGCGTAGCGCTGCTTGAGCGTGGCGAGATAGGGGCCGTCGCCAACCAGCAGGAAGAAGTTGCGCTCGTCCTTGAGCCGTGCAAGCGCCTCGAAAACCCGATCGAGGTTCTTCTCTTCCAGCACCGCACCAACGTAAAGCACGAGACGTTTGCCCGCCAACTGGGGGTGGCGTTGTTCCAGGCTCCGGCGCGCCTCGAGCTTGTCGCCAGCGACGATCGCCCCTTCGTCGATCGTGTTGTGCATCACCAGCGTCTGCTCGGGCCTGGCGCCATGGGCGATGGCGTAGCGCTTCGCGTTCGAGTGGTAGCACAGATGCATGTCGAAACGGGGAATGAACGCAGCCAGCACGCTGCGCTTGAGAAGCCCCGGGTTGTACTCGTAGCCGCATTGCCATGCCAGCAGACGACTACCCCATTTGCGCTTGTTCTTGGCAATCAGCCATTCGGACCAGGTGCCCGAATGGCACATCGTGACGATGATGTCCGGCCGTTGCTGCTCGAGTTGCTCAACCAGCCCTTGCTGGTGGCGCAGGGCATAGCTGCCTACATATTTCTCGGCCAGGGTGTAGAACCGCTGGTCGCCAACAACCGCCGTGGTGAGGGGCGCACGGCCCGTACCCGCTTGCGCGTGGCGCGCCGTGTACAAAGTGAATTGCCCGCCGAGATCCCTGACGCGCGACTCGATGGCTTGCAAGGTCGCACGGTGATAGTGCATGACGTAATCAAAAACAAAAGCGACCTTCATTCAGCCCAACTCCCCAAATGCCTGCCAACAGCCCAGCAACGCCTAACCCAGATGATGCTTGCGCTCCGCGCGGCGCCAGGCGCGCATGCCCTGCAGTCTGCCAAGGCTGGTCGCCAGTCCAACCACGCATGCCTGCCAGTTGAGCCGAAGCACAGCCTTGAGCACCGGCGCGACGAGGCCACGTGCCACGACCCAAGCGGAAAGACGATGCTTGGCATAGACGGCCCCGGTCCCTCGCGCTCTGGCCAGGGACGAGACCCATAGCCTGCGCGCAGGGATGGCGGCCTGCCTGCCATAGGCGTGATGAACCCGGGCCTCGCGGAGGCGCGCAACACGCGCGCCCGTGCCAAGCGCGCGCAGCACCAGATCAATCTCTTCGGCCGCGCCGAACCACTGCCCTACGCCCAGGCGCTCGTCAAAGCCTTGCAACTGCCTGGCCAGCTCGGCGCGCAGAAACAGCGAAATCGAGCTGGCCTCCCCGCCCCGATAAGCGCGCCATGCGGCCAGGTTGAGCTCGCTCCCGGAGGTCGCCTCGCCAAGCGCTGCACTCTGCTCGACCCAATTGATGCTGAGCCCACCCAATTCGGGCGATGCGGCAAATGCCGATAGCACTTGCTCAACGGTGTCCGGCTCATACCAACAGTCGTCGTCAGGGAAGGCCACATATAGGCCCCGCGCCTCGGTCAGGCCCAGATTGCGCGCGCCGGACAGGCTGGCTCGGTCCATGCGGTGATGGCGCACATCCAGCCCCGCCGCCTGAGCACGTGCGACGTGGGGCAGCAGGCGGGCATCGCGGTTCTGATCAATGACCAGTACTTCGAAGTCCTTGCTTGTTTGCGCGGCCAGTGCATCCAGGCACCTATCCAGATCGGTGGTCCGACCCACGGTGGCCAATATCAAGGAGAGCGCCGGCATGAGGTATCAGCCCCTGCCGGTCGCCAGCAGCACGCCGGGCAGGCTGCGCAACCAATAGGTCAGGTTGGCCCGCGCCTCCGGGCGCAGCAGCATTGCGCGCGCATGCGCGCCCTGGCCCGCTGCGCTCAGCGCACGCGCCACATTGATCAAATGCGAGGCCAGCAGTCTGCGCGCACCTGCGCGCATCTGCGTGGGGACCTCGCCGGCTTGCAATCGCCCGGCCAGGCGTTCGTAGCAGGGCAGCACCTGCTGTACCGGGCTGGCGGCGGTGGCACTGTTTGCCACCGCCTGCCTGTACTCGGCCAGCGGTGCGTTGCAATAGGCCAAGGGTGTGCGCTCGGCCAGGCGAAACCACATGTCCTGGTCTTCGCCTAATTTCTCGCCCACCGGAAACTGCAGGCCCTGCTCGATCACGAACTGTCGTTGCACCGCAATGCTGATGGTCGAAAGGAAGGGGCCGCGCGCCCAGCGCGCGTAGAAATCAGGGACCAGGAAGCAAGGCTCGGCCGGCAAGCCGGGGTCGTAGAGATGCGCGCGCCGCTGCCCGTCGGGCCATACGTCCCAATAGCCGGCGGCATAGGCCCGTGCCGTGGGGAAGTTGCGCTCCAGGGCGGCAATCGCGTCGAGGAAGCCGGGGCAGTACTGGTCGTCGGCATCGAGAAAGCAGACCAGACGACCGCGCGCCTCCGAGAAGCCCCGGTTGCGGGCCGCCGAGACGCCGGCATTGGCCTGCCGGACCAGACGCACGCCCGGCAGGGCGAGCTCACGCACCAGCTCGGCGCCCTGGTCGGTCGACCCATCGTCCACCACGATGACCTCACGGCTGTGCCGCGCGTCCTGAGCGGCAATCGAGTCGAGTGCCTGCGCAACAAAGGCCTGCTTGTTGTAGAGCGGTACGACGATCGAAAAATCCGGCGCTTGCATGCGGGCACGCTAAGCGGCGGCAAAGCGGAGCGCCGCGGGCTGCGGCGCGGGCTTCTTGCTGCCCGGGTTGATCAAGACCAGGCGAAACAGCACCAGATGCGTCAAGGTGTCGGCGTTGAACAGCGTATGAATGGACAGCGGCGCCTCGGTGACGCAGCGCGCCGCGACAAACAGGAACAGCGCCAGCGAGACACCCTTGCTAGCGGGTGCGGCGCGCCAGGCACACCAGCCCAGGCAGAGGAAGTAGACAACGAAGCAGGCCGCACCCACGCCGCCCGCCGTGCTGAGCGACTGGAAGAACTGGTTGTGCGCGCTGAAGGCGTAGAGCATGCCGATGCTGGCGCGGTGCGCGGGGCCCCAGGCCTCGGGGCCGTAGCCGAACAGGGGGTTGGCCTCCCAGGCGGCGATGGCCGCCTGCCAGATCGCGGCGCGGCCGGTGAGCGTGGACAGGTCGCTGCCAACCCGGCTGTAGAGGATCTTGGCGAGCAGCCGGTCGGTATCCAGCAGCAACAAGGCGGCGCATACGAAGACGCCCATGAAGATGACCGTCAGCAGGAAGCCCACGCGCATGCGCCCCTGCTCATCGCGCGACCAGCGGTACCAGGCCAGCACGGCCACCAGCAGGCCCGAGATGGCCCAGGCGGTCTTGGACTGCGCGAGCACCAGCACCACCAGCGCCACCAGCCAGGTCAGCGCACGCAGCAGCAGGCGGCGGCCCGGCAGCAGGTACTCCAGCAGCATCAGCAGCAGGGCGAGCGGACCGATGCTGTTGGCATGCGAGCCCAGCCCCCAGAAGCGGAAATTCAGTCCCGGCACCCAGCTACGCAGATAGGGCCGCTCCAGCACCAGATCGGGCTTCACCGCCACCAGGGCCAGGCTCAGCAGCAGCATGCCCAGCAGGCCGTATTTGAGCAGCCGCACCAGGGTGTCAGGGCATTCGTCGCGGCCGATGTAGACGGCGATGAACAACGCCGGCGCGTAGAACATGTTGTGCACAAAGGCCGGGTGGCTGCCGAAGGCGCTGCTCAGGACGGTGCCCGAGACGAAGAAGGCCATGAAGCTGAACATCAGCGCGGTGGCCGCCGGCCTCGATGGATTTGGCTGTCGGCGGCGCAGGTGGCCGAACGCGCGCGCAATGCTGAGGGCCAGCAGCGTTGCGGTAAACAGGCGCAACACGCTGCCGCCGCCGCCCCCCACGCCGCTTTGCAGGTCGGCATCGAAATCGGTCAGGCCGAGCTTGCGCCCCGAGGTGGCCGTGGCCACGCAGATGGCCAGCAGCATCAGCACGGGGAGCAGCGGTGTGACCCATCGGCCATGATGTTGCTCGGCGGAAAACACCGCCGCCTGCGCCAGCACCAGGCCCATCGCCAGGGCCAGGGCGATGCCGCCAAAGATCAGGAAGCTCAGCAGATCAGCGCTTGTCATTCAGACCCTCATGCCGGCGAGAAACGCCAATCGCGTTGAAATTGATGCAGGCAGCTTGCGCAGGACCTGCTCGAGCACGCGTTGCAGCGCGGGTGGAATTATCCAGGGCGCCAGGCGGATTGCGCACAAGTACAGGGCAAGGCCGGCGCCGGCAGCGAGCAGCAGGCGCAGCAGGGCGGGCAAGCCGGCCAACAGCGCCTCGGCGGCCAGCGCCAGCAAGACCATCAGCGCCGTCAGCAGCAGGCCGCCGCGCAGCGCCTCCCATAGCGCCGGCAGCGAAATGCCCATCATGCGTTGAGCCGACATCACCACCACCGTGCAGCGCACGGCGAACAGGCCCAGCACGCCCCAAGCCAGCGCGGCAATGCCCAGCGGCGCCAGCATCCAGCAGCCGAGCGCCCACAGCAGCGCGACCGGCAATTGCACGCGGAATTCGCGGCCGGCCTTGCCGCCCGTCCAGAGCATGGGCGTGGCCATGCCCCAGATCAGGAACAGCGGCATGGCCAATGCGAGGGGCCGGCAGACCTCGGCGGCGCCGGCCCATTTGCTGCCGTAGAGCACCAGGATGAAGGTGGGCGCCATGGCTGCCAGCATGGCAAACAGCGGCAGGACGAAACAGGCGATCGCCGCCACCAGCGCGGCGAAGCCCTGTGCGATGCTTGCCCTGCCGTCCTCCTCACGTTCGGCCATGCGCGCCGATGCCGAGAAGAACACCGGTTGCAACACGCCCAGCAGCGTGCTGGTGGGGTTGTAAAGCATGTTGTAGGTGGTGGCGTAGAGGCCGATCTCGCGGGCCGGAAACAGGCGACCGATGAAGACGCGGTCGGTGTTGTTGATGGCCCAGTTGAGGATGTTGGTCGCAAACACGGTGGCCCCGTAGGCGCTTTGCGCGCGCGCCTGCTCGTACCAGAGCTTGGGGCGCAAGGCATGCCGCGGCCCGGCGTAGAGGATCAGCCCGCTGACCAGGGTCTGCACCAACCAGGCCGCGATCAGCGCCTGCACATGCGGGTTCACCAACGCCATCGGGATGCCCACACAGAGATAGCCCAGCACATAGCCGACCAGTTGCGCGAGCTGAATGCGCTTGAAGTCCAGGCCCCGCTTGAGCAGGTTCAGCGATGGCGCGGCCAGGGCGTTGAGCAGGCACACGGGTGCAAGCGCGCGCACCACGCCGGCCGCACGCACATCGCCAAAGAAGCCGGCAATCGGCTCGGCCGCCCACCAGATCAGGCCCGTCACCAGGCTGCCGAGGATGAGCTGCCAGGTGAAGACGAAGCGCACGTCCACCGGGCTGACCTCCTTCTTCTGTATCAACCCGTATGCCAGGCCGACGTCGGAGAAGAAACCGCTGAAGCTGACCACGATGGCGCCGATGGCGAACAGGCCATACTCGGTAGGGCCCAGCAGGCGCGCCAGCACCACCTGGGTGCCGATCTGCAGCAGCATGCGCACGAGCGCGCCACCGGCGCCCCAGGACACGGCCGCCAGTGCTTTGGAACCCAGGCTTTGCGCCATTGTCTGCCGCTCAGGCCGGTGCTCGGCGTGCCAGGAAATCCTGATAGGCCAGTGCAATGCCCGCGCGCAGCGGCGTGCTGGCCGTCCAGCCCAGCCCCGTGAGGCGCGAGACATCCATCAGCTTGCGCGGCGTGCCGTCGGGCTTGCTGGCATCGAAGACGATGCGGCCGGCGAAGCCGATCACCGCCATGGTGGTCTCGGCCAGCTCGCGGATGCTCACGTCGGTGCCGGTGCCGATGTTGACGAGCGGGCCGTCGTAGCCACGCTCGGCGAGGAACACGCAGGCATCGGCCAGATCATCCACGTAGAGGAACTCGCGCATCGGCGTGCCGCTGCCCCAGACCACGTATTCGCTGTCGCCACGCAGCTTGGCCTCATGGGCCTTGCGTATCAGCGCCGGCAGCACATGGCTGCTGGCGAGGTCGTAGTTGTCGTTGGGCCCGTAGAGATTGGTGGGCATCACGCTGATGTACTGGCGGCCGTACTGGGCGTTGTAGGCCTCGCAGAGCTTGATGCCGGCGATCTTGGCGATCGCGTAGGGCTCGTTGGTGGGCTCCAGCGGGCCGGTCAGCAGATAGTCTTCCCGCAGCGGCTGCGGCGCCAGCTTGGGGTAGATGCAGCTGGAGCCGAGGAACATCAGGCGCTGTACGCCGGCTAGGTGCGCGCCATGGATCAGATTGGCCTCGATCATGAGGTTCTGATACAGGAAGTCGGCACGGTAGACGTTGTTGGCCTGGATGCCTCCCACCTTGGCCGCCGCAATGAAGATGTAGTCGGGCTGCTCGCGCGCCAGCCAGGCCTGCACGGCGCGTTGATCCAGCAGGTCCAGCTCGGTGCGACCGGCGGTGACGATGTTGGTGTAGCCGCCGCGCTGCAGCCGGCGCACCAGGGCCGAGCCCACCATGCCGCGATGGCCGGTGACGAAGATCTTGGCGCTCTTGCTGTCTGCTTGCATCTGCACGGCCGCGCTCACTCGTTGTAGTCGTAGGCCTGGAAGCCGGCGAGCTTGACGAGGCTGTCGCGGCGCGCGGCGGTGTAGTCGGCCAGCACCATCTCGCTCACCAGCTCGCGCAGCGTGGTCTTGGGCGTCCAGCCCAGCTTTTCCTTGGCCTTGCTGGGGTCGCCCAGCAGGGTCTCGACCTCGGTGGGGCGGAAGTAGCGCGGGTCGACCTTGACGATCACCTCACCCACCTTGCACTTGGCCTTGTCGCCCGTCACCGCCGCCACGCGGCCGATCTCGGCCGCGCCCTCGCCCTCGAAGGCGACCGTGATGCCCAGCTCGGCGGCGGCGAACTCAACGAACTGGCGCACGCTGTATTGCACGCCGGTGGCGATGACGAAGTCCTCGGGCTGCTGCTGCTGCAGCATCAGCCATTGCATCTCGACGTAGTCGCGCGCATGCCCCCAATCGCGCAGCGCGCTCATATTGCCGAGGTAGAGGCAGTCCTGCAGGCCCAGCGCGATGCGCGCGATGGCGCGCGTGATCTTGCGCGTCACGAAGGTCTCGCCGCGGATCGGGCTCTCGTGATTGAAGAGGATGCCGTTGCAGGCATACATGCCGTAGGCCTCGCGGTAGTTCACCGTGATCCAGTAGGCATACAGCTTGGCCACCGCGTAGGGGCTGCGCGGGTAGAAGGGTGTGGTCTCCTTCTGCGGGGTTTCCTGCACCAGGCCGTAGAGCTCGCTGGTGCTGGCCTGGTAGAAGCGCGTCTTCTTCTCCAGGCCGAGGATGCGGATCGCCTCCAGGATGCGCAGCGTGCCGATGCCATCGGCATTGGCGGTGTACTCGGGCGTCTCGAAGCTCACCGCCACATGGCTCATGGCGGCGAGGTTGTAGATCTCGTCGGGCTGCACCTGCTGGATGATGCGGATCAGGTTGGTGCTGTCGGTCAGGTCGCCATAGTGGAGCTTGAAGCTCTGGTGGTCGACATGCGGATCCTGGTAGAGGTGGTCGATGCGGTCGGTGTTGAACGAGGAGGCGCGGCGCTTGATGCCATGCACCTCGTAGCCCTTGTTCAGCAGCAGCTCGGCCAGGTAGGCGCCATCCTGCCCGGTCACACCCGTGATCAGTGCGACTTTCTTATCTTCCACGGCGAACTCCCATTCAATGTGTCAACTTGCTGCCATAGACCCGCGGCGCCAGGCCAGGGGCCATGCCGGCCTTCAATTCGGCGATGAAGCGGTCCTGCACCGCGAAGGCCGCCGTTTCGTCGGCACCGATGCTGGAGACGCGCACCAGCATGCCGTCGGGGATGATGCCGCGCAAGCCGTAGCGCATCTGCGCCAGCTTCTGATCCTGCCCGGACGCCGCGGTGTACTCGCCCACCGCAAACCAGAAGGTCACCGGCTCGATGCGCGAACCCAGCTTGGCCACCATGCGGCGCACCGGCAGCTGCGCATGATCCAGCGCAACCGCATCGTAGCGACGCGACAGGATGTCGAAGCCCTGGGCCGGGTAGCAGACATCGGGCCGGTGCGCGCGCGTGGCGTCCGATTGATCGCCGCCGTAGGCCACAGAAAGCATGATGCGCATGCCATGCTCGTTCACATAGGTGCGGCTGAGCACCTGCGCATAAAGCTCGTTGAGCTTGGCCTGCACGTCCGGTGAGACGATGCCCACCGGCATGCTGGTGTCTTCCGCCCAGGAACCGAACTTCTTGGGAAACAGCTGCTCCAGATCCAGCTTGGCCTGCTGATCGGCCAGATGGATGGTGGGCCTTGCCACATGGCCGGCGACGGACGCCGAAACCAGCAAAGCCGCCACCGCCAGGGCCTGCCAACGCACGCGCTTCATGCCGCCTGCCCCCGCTCGGCCTTGAAGAAGTAGCCCAGCAGCTTGTCCACCACCAGCATGAAGCCCAGCGCCAGCATGAACAGCACCATGCCGGCAAAGCCATGCACGAAGCCCTGGCCGGCCGCGTCACCAAAGTAATAGGTCACCAGCACCAGGATCATCACGCGGCAGATATTCGCCACGAAGGCGATGGGCACCAGCGCCACCGCCAGCGACACATTGCGCGCGACCGAGGTGTACTTCATCAGGTTCATGTAAAGCATGCCCAGCGCCTCGAGCGTGAACATCGAGTTCAGGCCCGCGCAGGCGTCGGCCACCAGCAACTGGTACTGCCCGACCGTCAGCGTCACGCCGGATCGACCCACCGGATAGCCGAGGTGATACAGCAGGGCGCTGGCCACCGCCGACACCGCCGATTTCAGCGGCGCGGTGACGGCCGCCACCAGGGCCTCGGGCAGGGGCACCATGAAGAGCAGGAAGAACAGCGGGAACCAGATCTTCCTCAAACCCTGCCAACCCTTGAACAGCAGGGCCAGGCCGCCGAGCACGCCGATTTGCGAGCCGATGGTGAAGATCCAGATGTCCTGCGACTTGCCCACCGCGAACAGCAGGGCCGAAAAAAGCAGCAGCGCGAAACCGCTGATCGGCGCGGCGCTGACCCGAAGCTCCGCCAACTCGTGGCGCGCGCCGTAAAGCAGCCACAGGCTGACGGCAAAGATGATGGGGCCATGGCCCTGCTCGTCCGAACTCCAGATCGTGCGACTGAGCTCGACGTACACCGGGCCGTACATGACCAGCAAGCCGGCAAGCACCAGCACAAGGGCCGGCACATCCATCGCGCGAGGGATCAGGGCAGAGTCGCTCTTTCCGGACATATGCAACAGCGACTCACGGGGAGCGCGCAATTCAGTGTTCGTTGAGGATGGCGCCGACCAGTTGCACCGAGCTGCCGGACAGGCTGGCCACCAGATCCTGCAGATCATCGACCTTGCTGGCGTCCTTGCGCGTCAACACCAGGGCCGCACCGCAGCGTGCCGCCACCATGCAGGCATCGGCACCCAGGCTGCCCGCGGCGGTGTCGACCACCACATGATCGAACTTGGCGCACAACTCGCGCATCAGCAGGCCGAAGGCCGGCCGCTCGATCAGCTCCAAGGGGTTGGGTGGGATCGGGCCACCCGGCAGCACGAACAGGCTGGTCACGCCCTCAACGGCCTGGATGACATGCCCCTCGGCGCGCCCGGACAAGACCGTCGACAGGCCCACCGCGTTGGGGATGCAGAACACCTCGTGCTGGCGCGGGCCGCGCAGGTCGGCGTCGACCAGCAGCGTGCGGCCGCCCAACTGCGCCAGGGCCACCGCCAGATTGGCGGCGAAGAAGGTCTTGCCATCACCGGTCTGCGGGCTGATCACGGCCAAGCCGTGGCGCGCCAGGGTGGCGTCGTTGTTCCAGCGCATGGTGATCTGGCTGCGCATCGCACGCATCGCCTCGGCCTGCACCGAGAAGGGCTGGTTCAAGGTCACCAGCTCCGGGCTGGAGACGCGCCGCTCGGCCGTGGCCAAGGGGTAATGGAACTGCTGCGCCAAGGCGCTGAGCACGTCGTCCTCGCTGGCCAGGCCCAGCGCAACGGCGGCCTCACCAAAGCGCAAGCCCTTGTCGCGCTGATAGGCCAACACCTTCTCGACCTCGGCAGCCGAGAGATTGCGCGCATCGCGGATGATGTCGCCGATGGATCGGTCGTGCAGGCTCGCCGCCGCCGGTTTTGCGCTCACGGTCTTGACTCCCTCTTCGTGCAGCTGTGTCATGTTCATGCACCCTTCCCGGCGCTTGGCAGATGGCCCAGCAGGCGCTGCTGCAGCAGATTGGCTTTGGCGGCGCGGCCGAACAGGCGGCGCGCATTGGGCTTGGGGAGCACGCCCACGATGGGCAGGCCCGACGCCAGCACGATGTCTTCGACGTTGCGTACGCGGCGATCGAGCAGTTCCAGCACCAGTACCACACCGGCGCCCAGCAGGGTGCCGCCAAACACCGCAATGATCATATTGAGCAGCAACTTCGGCGAGGTCGGCTCGGTGGGCGGCACGGCCTGCGTGAGCACGCTGACATTGCTCTGATTCGCCTGGCTCTCCAGCGTCGTCTGGTTCAGACGCTGCAGGATCTGGTCATAGGTACGCTGGGCGTTCTCGACGTCGCGCTGGATCACGGCGCCTTCGTCGCGCACGGCCTTCATCTGCAACACCTTGGAACGCTGGGCCTCCAGGGCGGCGCGCAGCTCGCCGACGCGCTGCTGGTTGATGCTGTTGGACAGGCCGATGCTGCTGGTGATCTTCGCCGTCTCCGCGTCGACGCGCAGGCGCAACTCGGCCAGATTGGCCTTGGCCTCCAGCACTTGCGGATGCTGGTCGCCCAGCTTGGCGTTGAGCTCCTGGAGACGTGCTTCCAGGCGCGCCTGGTCGGCCTTCAGGCTGGCAACCAGGCCGTTGCTGAGAACCTCCTGCATGCGCTCGGCGGAAGCACCCCTGGCGGCGGCCTGACGGCTCCCGGAATCGCTGGCCACCGCCTGCAAGCCCACCAACTGCGTGGACAGTTCGTTCAGGCGGGCGTTCTCCACGTCCAGACGCTCATCGGTGGCGATGATGCCCTTCTCCTTCTGGAACTCCGACAACCTGGTCTGCGCCTTCTCCAGGCTGTCGCGCGCCTCCTTGGAGCGACTGTCGAAGAAGGTCGAGTACTGCTTCGCCGGCTCGACGCGCAACTCCAGATTGGTTTCGAGATAGGCTTGCACGAAGGCGTTGGCAAGGCCCGCCGCAAAACGCGGATCGGGCGCCTTGTAGCCGATGCTGACCACGTTCGATTCACGCGAGGGCTTGACGTCCAGGCTCTTCTGGAACGAGTCGCTCAACCACTGCTCGATAGCGCCCTCGCCGCTGGTGGCTTCCATCCACTGCTCGCGGATCTGCGGGTTCTCGGCCAGCTTCAGGTTTCGCACCACCTTGTAGGCCACGCGGTCGCTCTGGATCACGTCGATCTGGGTCGCGATGAGGCTGGGGTTCAGGCCGCCGGAGTAGAGCACCGCGCTGAGCGGGTCCGGCTTGGCATCGATCACCACCGATGCCACCGCGGTGTACTTCTTGGGCCAGACCAGGCTTAGCACCAGGGTGACCAGCACCACACCGAAAAACACGCCGAGCAGCACCTTCAGGCGCGCACGAAGAATCGAAAGGAATTGCGCAAACGTCATGCTGACCTCGGCTTAGAACAAGCTCTCTTTGACGTACACCACGTCACCATCCTTCAGCTGCTCGTCCATCGCCGGCTGAATGACCTGGACCTTGCCGTCGCTGCCCTTGCGGTGCACGCGGATGCCCTTTTCGGTGCCGCGCTGGTTGATGCCGCCGCCGGTGGCCAGGCTCTGCATCAGGGTCATGCCGCGCTCCAGCCGCATCGGGCCGGGGCGCTGCACCTCGCCGTAGATGTAGACCATCGGGGCGCGGTCGACCCACAGCACGTCGCCGTTCTGGATCACCACGTCCTGGCCGCGGCCGCCGGGGGCGAAGATGGCGGGCAGGTCGATCTCGGTGCGGTAGGGCTGGCCGTTGCGGGTTCCGGTCAGCACCAGGGTCTCGCCGCCGGTGCCGGCCACGCCACCGGCATTGGCCAGCAGGTCGGTCAGGCGCGTGTCGGCCAGCTCCAGCGGGTACCGGCCGGGGCGGTTCACCTGGCCCAGCACGCTGGCCTGGTTGCCCTTGACCTGCAGCACCACGATGGTGACCTGCGGGTTCTTGACGAAGTTGCCCTTGCGCAGGCCGTCGGCGATCAGCGCCTCGGCCTGGGTGACCGAGAGGCCGCCGATGCGGATGGTGCCCAGCAGCGGGAAGGTCAGCACGCCGGCCTCGGAGACGCGCGTCTCGAGGGTCAGGTCTTGATTCTGGTAGACGCTGATGCGCAGCACGTCACCGGAACCCAGGCGATATTCGGCCGTGGCGGTGGTGGCGGCCTGCGCGAGCGCGCTGCCGGCAGAAAAAACGCCGGTCGACAAGGCGCCGACCAGCGCGAGGCATGCGCCGAGGCGCTGCGTGTGCTTGACGTGGCTGGCGATCATTTCTTCAGGCCCATTCCCTTGGAGATGGCGGAGGCGTCCAGGCCGCTGGCGGCCGGTGCGGGTGCGGGTGCGGGCGCTGCGACGGAGGCCGCCGGCGTGGCCTCGGCAGCCGGGGCCGCGCCGGGCGCGCCCTCGGCAAACTTGCCGACGTACTCGATCTTGGCAGCCTCGCGCAGGGCCTTCATGTCCTTCTGCACCAGCTCGCTCTTGCGCTGGTTGGTGAGGAACTGCTCGATCGCGGGGCGGGCCTGGTCCTCGCCGACCGGCTGGCTGCGCGAGCCCACCAGGAACAGCACCTGCAGGCCGTTGGGGCCCTGGCTGATGACGGAGTCGCCGTCCTTCATCGCGGCGATGCGGTCGAGGCTGGCGAGCGGCAGCTGCTCGGCGGCGCGCACGGCCTGGTTGCCGGTGAAGCGGAATTCATTGGCCTTCAGGAACTCGACGAACTCGCCCATGTTCTTGGCGGCCTGCAGCTTGCTGCGCAGGGTCTCGAGCTGATCGGGCTTGGCCTCGATGGCGATTTCCTGCAGGCTGTAGAGGCGGCGCTCCTTGAAGAGCGCGGGCTTGGCGCTGTAGTAGGCGGCGATCTCTTCGGCGGTGGGCTTGGCCACCGCCTCACCGGTGCGCTCGACATAGGCGCGGGCCAGGATCTCGCGCTTGGCGGCCTCAATCTGCTGCACCACGCGAGGGTCGCGATCGAGCTTGAGGTCCTGTGCCTTCTGCACCGCCAGCTCCTGCTCGATCAGGCGCTCCAGCACCTGGCGCGAGGCGGCTTCGGCCTGCTCGGGCTTGAGGCCTTGCTGGCGCTGCAGCACGAAGTTGATTTGATGAACGGTGATCTCTTCCTTGTTCACCTTGGCGGCGGTCTGGGAGGCCTTGTCGCCGCCCTTCTTGTCGCCGCAGCCGGCCAGCACCAGCGTGAGGGCGGCCGCTGCGATCACGGCCACGCGCAGACTCGCCGCGCCCTGCTTCTTCATCATCAAGTTCATTGCTTTGACTTTCTGTATTCCAAAGGACCCAGAGCCACCAACATCACAGTGATCATCGCTGTGCCCGGCTCTCCCCAACCCTGCACGGCCGCCCGCGCACAAGCACAGGCAGCACCCGGTCCGTCTTCGGCCAGCGAGTGTAGCTTTGCGAAATGACAGTTGACCCCCCTAAGGCGTCAGCGCGTTACGAAAAGCGGCGGCTCGCCCGCAGGCGCAAGACGTGACCCCCTGCCAGCGCAGGGATAGCGCAAACCATAGCCCCAATTGGGGCACGCGAGCGGCTCGTTGGCGCTCAAACGCGGGGGGAAGAAACCCTAGGAGGCAGGCCTCGGAGCTGCGCCTGTCAGCATTTGATGCCGGCGTGCAGCGCGACGATGCCGCCGCTAAGGTTGTGCACGTCCACATGGCCGAAGCCGGCCGTCTTCATCATGGCCTTGAGGGTGGCCTGATCGGGGTGCATGCGGATCGACTCGGCCAGATAGCGGTAGCTCTCGGCATCGCCGGCAATCCATTGGCCCAGGCGCGGCAGGATCTTGAAGGAGTACCAGTCGTAGGGCTTCTGCAAGGGCTCGGCCACCTTGGAGAACTCCAGCACCAGCAGGCGCCCGCCCGGCTTGAGCACGCGGCACATCTCGGCCAGCGCCTTGTCCTTGTGGGTCATATTGCGCAGGCCGAAGGCCACGCTGACGAGATCGAAGCTGGCGTCCTTGTAGGGCAGCGCCTCGGCATCGCAGAGGTTGGTGGGCAGCACCACGCCCTCGTTGAGCAGGCGGTCGCGGCCCTGGCGCAGCATCGCCTCGTTGATGTCGGTGTGCACCACCATGCCGGTCTCGCCGACCTTGGCGGCGAAGGCCTTTGCCAGGTCGCCGGTGCCGCCGGCGATGTCGAGCGCGCGCTCACCGGGCTTGAGGTTGGCCACCGCCACGGTGTAGGCCTTCCAGGCGCGGTGCATGCCCATGGACATGAGGTCGTTCATGATGTCGTAGCGCGAGGCCACGGAATCGAACACGCCGCGCACGCGGCTGGCCTTCTCGCGCTCGTCGACGGTCTGGAAGCCGAAATGGGTGCTGCTCATGATGGGGCCTTCAAATATTCGTCAATGGTGATGGCCGCAGCTGCCGCCGTGGGCGGCGGCCTTGCCAGGCATCGGCGCATCGCGATCCACGCCGGCGGCAGCCAGGCGGGCCTCGTAATCGCGCCAGAGCTGCGCGGCATTGGCGCCCAGCTCGTATAGATAGTCCCAGGAGAAGATGCCGCTGTCGTGGCCGTCGGAAAAACGCGGCTGCACGGCGTAATGGCCCACCGGCTCCAGCGCATCAATGCCCACCAGGCGCTTGCCGGTCTGCAGGGTCTCCTGGCCGGGGCCATGGCCCTTCACCTCGGCCGAGGGGCTGTATACGCGCATCAGCTCGAAGGGGATGCGAAAGCGCGCGCCATCGTCGAACGCCACCTCGAGCACGCGCGACTGCTGGTGCACGGTGAGCTCGGTGGGCTTGGGGGAGTTGCGGTTCAGGCCGGCCATGGCGTCAGTGTAGCCGGGGCATCACCTCTGGTTGCCGAGCCCGATCTGGTCTAGGGTGCCCGCACCGCTCTCCTCTGACCAGAACCCCAGATGCACAAAATGCTTCGCCCCGCCCCTCTCGTCGCCGGCCTGCTGCTGGCCTTCCTGCCCACGCTTGGCGCCCAGGCGCTGGACCTGAAAGGCCTCTCCAGCGAGGTGCCGGCCTGCAGCGATTTCTATGGCCATGTGAACGGGCTGTGGGAATCCCGCACCGAATTGCCCGCCAATCGCCCACGCATCGGCAGCTTCGATGACCTGCGCCGCGCCAACGACGCGCTGCTGGAAAAGGCCCTGGCCGAGCTGGTGCAGGACGCCAAGGCGCAGAACAGCCCGGGCCTGGCGCTGCTGGCCGCCTATTACAGCAGCGGCATGGATCTGGCCGCCATCGAGGCGCGCGGCCTGGGCGCGCTGCAGCCGCTGCTGCAGCGCATCGACGCCCTGCAGACGCCCGAGCAGCTGCCGACCCAGTTGCCCGTTCTATTGGCCGAGCTGGCGCGCGTGCAGGTGGTGGCGCCGCTGGGCGGCTTTGTGCGCGCCGACCCGATGGAGCCCACCCGCCAGGCGCTGACCCTGGGCGCCGGCGGCCTGGGCCTGCCCGACCGCGACGACTATTTCGCCACCAGCGCGAGCGCCGAGCGCATCAAGACCGCCTACCGCCGCTATGCCCAGGCGATCATGGCCGCCGCCGGCACGCCGCTGGACGCGGCGGCGCTGGACGCCGTGCTGGCGCTGGAGACCGCGCTGGCCGAGGCCACCAAGCCGCGCGCCCAGCAGCGCGATCCGCGCGCCAGCTACAACCCCATGAGCCCGGCCGAGCTGGCCGCGGCCGCGCCGGGCTTCGACTGGCTGGCCTATCTGAACGGCCTTACCGGCACGCCC